>JBAVQO010000149.1:0-7518 GCA_049694135.1 Gillisia sp.
GAATTTCTGTTTCTTTTTCAGCAATTTCTTTATTAGCTTCGCGGTACTTCTTTAGATTTGGCCAGTCCTGTTTCATTAATTCATCAAGGTCTTTGTCCTGCGCAAAAGTATTAATCGTACTAAAAAAGGCGAAAAGTATTAAGATAAGATTTTTCATACCGAATATATTATTGCCTCTAAAGATAATAAAATATTGATCTTGAAGATCTTTTCACCAAACAGAACAGGAACCGCCAGAAAACAGATTTTCTTATACTGTTTTATTTCAGGCTTTTGAAGAATCGGGCTATTCACTGTAGGCTAGGGTAGTAAGAAGTGCATTATCGGCCTGTCTTGAATCGAGGCGGGTATGTTGAACTACCACCGGCACGTTAGATTCTATAACCGAACTGTAACTGGTTCCTTTTGGCACCGGTTCCGGGTCCTCCAGGCTATTGAACCGCAAATGTAGAGTGCGTTGTGCTTTTACCTTTACCTTATAAGGACCCACAGGATCTTTATCGGCAAAGAACAGGGTTATCGTTATTTCTGCATCTTCATCTCCTGTATTCAGGATACAGGCTGTTTCGTGACTGGTGAATTCCGGCTCGGGACCATTTCCATATTTTGGGATATATCCTTCCGCTATAATCCAGCTTTTTTTCCCGTAGTGTTTCATAATTCGAATCTTTAAAAATTTGTGCTTGTGTTCGTAATAATTTCTATTACTCATATTAGCATTTATTATCAGCATCATATATTAAAGAAGTGCAAAATGTTGGGAATTTGGTGTGAAAGTTTACTTAAGAGGTCGATAGGAGCTTTTTATTTTGTTTAACTTGAGGAAACACTATGGGAATATGGATTTTTTTAGAAAAAATCTTCTCCTTTTTCTCTTGGCAGAGTCGAAATATCTGCAATGTTCGAAATGCTGAAGAGAGAGCTTAACTTCAAGTATAACTACAAATTAAGAAAAAACATGAGTGCAACAGTTAGTGATTTTATCCTCGAACGAATCGTAGATTGGGGAGTAAAAAGAATATATGGATTTCCGGGAGATGGAATAAATGCTTTAATAGCTTCAGTTCATCGGGCTGAAGATGATGGAAAAGTGGAATTTATTCAGACCCGGCATGAAGAAATGGCTGCATTTATGGCTGGCGCACACGCAAAATGGACGGGTGAAGTAGGGGTTTGTATGGCAACATCAGGTCCCGGGGCCGTTCATTTATTGAATGGATTATACGATGCCAAAATGGATCACCAGCCTGTGGTGGCTTTTGTTGGACAACAGGCCCTTACAGCTTTAGGCGGGAGTTATCAGCAGGAAATAGACCTTATTTCATTGTTTAAAGATGTGGCCGGCGATTATGTTCATATGGCTACCAATCCTGCGCAGGTAAGACATTTAGTAGATCGGGCACTGCGAATCGCCATTTCAGAAAGGACCGTAACTTGTATTATTCTTCCTAACGATCTTCAGGAGCAGGATGCGGTAACCACTCCGCCACGAATCCATGGTTCTGTACATTCCGGCATAGGAATAACCATTCCCAGCGTAGTTCCTCATTCCAAAGATCTTGAACGCGCCGCGGAAATATTAAATGAAGGAAAAAAAGTTTCCATCTTGATAGGGGCAGGAGCTCGCAACGCTCCCGATGAGGTCACCAAAGTTGCAGATCTTTTAGGAGCCGGGGTTGCAAAAGCCCTTTTAGGAAAAGACGCGCTTCCCGATGATCTTCCCTTTGTAACTGGTTCCATCGGGCTTTTAGGTACCATGCCCAGTTATAAAATGATGGACGAGTGTGATACTTTGCTGATGATAGGTACCGATTTCCCTTATTCCGAATTTCTTCCCAAGGAGGGGCAGGCAAAGGCTGTACAAATCGATATTGCCAGTAGACGGCTTGGGCTACGGTATCCTACAGATGTAAACCTGGTGGGAGATAGTAAAGAAACTCTTCAGGCATTAATTCCCCTGTTGGAAAGAAAAGAAGATCGTGAATGGCGCGAAGATATTGAAGATCATATTCGCTACTGGTGGAAAACGCTCGAGGACCGCGCCATGAACAGCGCTGATCCTATAAATCCCCAGCGGGTTTTTTGGGAGTTGAATAAAAAGCTTCCTGACAATTGTATTTTGGCCTCAGATTCTGGCTCTTCGGCTAACTGGTACGCGCGAGACATCAAGATGAGAAAAGGAATGCGAGGTTCCCTTTCCGGAAAACTGGCCACGATGTGCCCCGGAGTTCCCTATGTTATCGCGGCAAAATTCGCTTACCCTGACCGCCCGGCAGTAGCCATGGTTGGAGACGGTGCCATGCAAATGTTGGGAAATAATGGGCTCATAACAATCGCTAAATATTGGAAGCGTTGGAAAACACCGAATCTTGTAATTGTTGTTCTCAACAACCAGGATCTTAACCAGGTTACCTGGGAACAAAGAGTGATGACCGGAAATCCTAAATATGAAGGATCTCAGGACGTACCAGATTTTCCTTACGCGGAATATGCCAATATGTTAGGATTACGCGGCATAAAAGTAGATAAGCCTGAAGATATAGAACGTACTCTTACTGAAGCCTTTAATGCAGACCGACCGGTTGTTTATGAAGCGGTAACAGATCCCGAAGTTCCGCCATTACCGCCACATATTAAAGTGAAACAGGCAAAAGCCTTTGTTTCTGCACTGCTTAAAGGAGATCCGGAATCCATAGACATGATAAAACAGTCATGGAAAGGCATGATTTCTGAATATAGCCACTCGTAAAAAGTGCCCGAACTACTTCACAATAGGAATTTCACTTTAGAAAAGGCATCCGTTAGTGCTTATAAAATTCCTACAGAAGCACCAGAGTCGGACGGCACCCTAAAATGGGATCACACCACTCTGGTTCTGGTACAATTGGAGAGCAACGGCGTGGAGGGGATTGGTTATACCTATGCCAATCCCGCCACGGCCTTTATGATCAACCGGCAGCTTCTTTCCCTGCTAGAGGATGAAAACATTTTGAATATCTCTCTGCTTTGGGAAAAGATGTTACATCATATACGTAATCTGGGAAGACCCGGTATTTCTTCTATGGCCATAGCTGCAGTAGATAATGCATTGTGGGATTTGAAGGCGAAAATTCTGAACCTTCCGCTTTGTACACTTTTTGGACAGATACATTCTGAAATTCCCGTTTACGCCAGCGGCGGATTTACCTCGTACGATCCCGCTGAAATTTCTGAAAAATTCGGCCAGCTATTTCAGAAAGGACATAACAAGTTTAAAATGAAGATTGGCCGTGATAAATCTGAGGATTTACGCAGAATTGAAGCAGCCCGAAAAGCCATCGGAGATTCGGAGTTATTTGTAGATGCTAACGGGGCGTATTTTCCACGGGAAGCCATCAAAATGAGTCGGGAAATGAAAGATTTCAATATTAAATGGTTCGAAGAGCCGGTAACTTCAGATGATCTTGCAGGGATGAAAAGAGTTAGAGATAAGGCTCCACCGGGAATGAATATTACAGCCGGAGAGTACGGTTACAGCAGCAACTATTTCAAAAGAATGTTGGAATCTGGAGCGGTAGATGTTTTACAGGCAGATGCGACAAGATGTGCGGGTTTTACCGGACTTTTTAGAGCGGCGGTACTTTGCGAATCTTTCCATCTTCCATTTTCTACCCATTGCGCTCCTTATCTTCATTTACATGCAGCAGTTGCGGTAAAAAATTGTGTTCATATGGAATACTTCAGAGATCATGTTAGGATCGAAAAAATGCTTTTTGAAGGTCCTGAAGAAGTTGAGGATGGTAAACTTTCTCCGGATCTGAGCCAGCCTGGAATGGGGCTTCATTTTAAACATCAGGACGCGAAAAAATTCAAAATAAACTTTTAAATATATCAACAGATTATGGCCATAAAAAATCACGTGTTAGAAGAAGAACTTCAGAATTCCATAAAGGGTGAAGTTCAATTTGGCGATGATTACAGAGCCTTGTACGCAACAGATTCTTCAAATTATCGGCAAATTCCTATTGGGGTGGTTTTTCCGAAGGATAAAGAGGATATAATAAAGACGGTGGAGCTTTGCCGCAAACATAACATGCACCTGTTAACGCGGGGTGGTGGAACCAGTCTGGCAGGGCAATGTTGTAATTCGGGTTTAGTCATGGATTTCAGCAAATACTACAATAAAATTCTTGAAATTAATCCGGAAAAGAAAACCGCCAGGATTCAAACGGGAATTGTTCTGGACGATTTGAACCGGGCACTGAAAGAACACCAGCTGGTTTTTGGTCCTGACCCTGCAACGCACAACCACTGCACCCTGGGAGGAATGATGGGGAATAACTCCTGCGGAATTCATTCGGTGATGGCACAAGTTGAGGATGGCGGAATAAGAACCAGCGATTTTGTGGAGTCGCTGGAAGTACTTACCTACCAGGGCGGCCATTTTGAAGTGGGAGAAACTCCGGAAGATGAATTGGAAGCAATAATCTCGCAAGGAGACCAGAAAGGAGTTCTTTATAAAAAGCTGAAGAATCTTAGGGATAATTATGAGCAGGATATCAAGGACGGAATACCCCAGATTCCCAGGAGAGTTTCAGGATATAATCTCGATGAGCTTTTACCGGAAAACAACTTTAATGTAGCGCGTTCTCTGGTGGGAACAGAGGCCACCTGTGGCGTTTTTCTGGAGGCTACGGTGCGACTAATCCATCTTCCGAAGAAAAGATCGTTGGTTTTATTGGGCTATCCTTCAGTTTTTGAGGCAGGAGACCACGTGACGGAAATTATGAAGCATAAACCTATCGGACTGGAAGGTATGGATAGCAAGCTTATAAATTATATGCACTCCCGAGGACTGCACGAAGAAAATCTCGAAATGCTTCCTGATGGTAAAGGATGGCTTCTGGTAGAATTTGGAGGCGCCACTAAAGAAGAAAGCGATAACAACGCCCAAAAGATGATGGATGATCTTAAGAAAAAAGCCGGCGACAATGCCCCTACAATGAAACTTTTTGATGATCCCGAGGAGGAACACAAAATATGGAAAATCAGGGAATCGGGATTGGGTGCTACCGCTTTTGTGCAGGGACTTCCGGATATGTGGCCCGGTTGGGAAGATTCTGCGGTTCCCCCAGAAAAAGTTGGAGATTACCTGAGAGATCTGCGTGAACTTTTTCAAAAATACGATTATCATCCTTCTTTATACGGGCACTTCGGGCAGGGATGTATACATTGCAGAGTTGGATTCGATCTCAAAACCAAAGACGGAATTGAACAGTATAAAAAATTTACCGATGAAGCCGCCGATCTCGTAGTTGGTTATGGAGGTTCCTTATCTGGAGAACACGGCGACGGCCAGTCCAGAGGGCCTTTATTAGATAAGATGTATGGAAAACGCGTGATGCAGGCCTTTCATGATTTTAAGGAAATATGGGATCCGGATTGGAAAATGAATCCCGGTAAAGTAATAGACCCGATGGCAAGAGATGAAAATCTGCGCCTGGGGAAAGACTTTAATCCTGGTAATCCTGAAACTTATTTCAAATATCCCGAAGACCAGGGAAGTTTTCATCGTGCCGCTATGCGCTGCGTGGGGGTGGGGGAATGCCGGAAAACCCATACCGGAACCATGTGCCCCAGTTATATGGTTACCAGAGATGAAAAACATGTAACCCGGGGGCGCGCTCATCTTCTTTTCGAGATGATGCGCGGGAAGGAACTGGAAGGAGACTGGAAAAGCAAGGAAGTAAAGGAATCGCTGGATTTATGCCTGGCTTGTAAGGGATGCCTGGGAGAATGCCCGGTTAACGTGGATATGGCCACTTATAAAGCAGAATTCTTTTCGCATTATTATAAAGGAAAAATCCGCCCCCGCTCGGCGTATGCCTTTGGACTGATCAATAAATGGGCAGATCTTGGTTCTCACATGAGTGGAGTGGCTAATTTTTTAACGCAGAACAAATTTGCTTCAAAAATTATGAAAGGAATGGGAGGAATTGCTCCAGAACGAAAAATTCCTGAATTCGCTGCGGAACCTTTTACCAAAAGCCATAAAAATGATGAGAAGGAACCCGATTTAGATAATGCAGTCATCCTGTGGCCAGATACTTTTAATAATTATTTTTTTCCTGAAGTGTTGGAAGCCGGCGAAAAAATATTGAAAAGTGCAGGTTATAAGGTGATTGTTCCTACTCAGAAATTCTGCTGCGGAAGAGCCCTGTACGACTTCGGAATGTTGGAACGCGCGAAATCTTATCTCATGAATATCATGGATAATCTGAAATATTATATTGAAGAAGGTGTACCGTTTGTGGGACTGGAAGCGAGTTGCGTGGCGGTTTTTCGAAATGAACTTTGCAACCTTTTTCCGAATGACAATAATGCTAAACGGTTAAACAGGACCTTTAAAACCCTACCGGAATTTATTATGAGTCATGAAGACAGGTTTGAGTTTAAAAAACTGAATCAGTCGGTGTTGATGCATCAACATTGCCATCATGATAATGTAATGGGATATGGTCCCGATATGAAAGTGCTGGAAAAAATAGGCCTTGAGGTTACCGTTCCCGATGCCGGTTGTTGTGGCCTTGCAGGAAGTTTCGGATTTGAAAAAGGAGAGAAGTACGAGATTTCCCGAAAAGAAGGAGAGCGGAGAATCTGGCCGATTGTAAGAGAAATGGATCAGGACTATTTAATCACCGATGGTTTTAGCTGTCGCGAACAAATCAATCACGGAACGGGAAAAATGCCACAGCACACTGCGGAGCTTATCGCAAAAGCATTGAAAAATTAAAGAAAAGTTGAATCAAAAAAAGAAAGATATGAAACCTAAAGTAATAGTAATTACAGGAGCATCTGCCGGAGTAGGACGTGCAACCGCCAAAGAATTCGCCAAAAGCGGCGCCAAAATCTTGTTGATAGCGCGCGGTAGAGATGGGTTGGAAGGAGCAAAAAGAGAAGTTGAGGATGCCGGAGGAAAAGCCTGGATCTTTGAAGCCGATGTTGCCGATGCCCAAAAACTGAAAGAAGCGGCTACTTTTGCCGAAGAGAACCTTGGGCCCATAGATTTGTGGGTAAACAACGCAATGGTGAGTGTTTTTAGCCGCGTGATGGATATGAAACCAGAGGAATACAAAAGAGTAACAGAAGTTACCTACCTGGGCCAGGTGTATGGAACCCAGGCAGCGCTCGAAAAAATGAAAGACCGCAACTGCGGAAAAATTATTCTTGTAGGTTCTGCGCTTTCTTACAGAGGAATTCCTCTTCAGTCGGCATATTGCGCCTCCAAACATGCCATACAGGGATTTTTTGAATCCTTACGTGCAGAATTATTTCACGATAATATAAATGTAGACCTTTCTATTGTGCATTTACCGGCTATGAATACCACTCAATTCAATTGGGTAAAAAGCAGGTTCGATAAAAAACCTAAACCTATGGGCACCATTTTTCAGCCGGAAGTTGCGGCACTTGCCATTGCAGAGGTTTCAGAAACCGGCGTGCGGGAACGTCATGTAGGCTTCTCGACTGTACAAACTA
>JBAVQO010000150.1:0-2212 GCA_049694135.1 Gillisia sp.
TGTCTACCTGAATCAATAAATAATCGGGATTAAAATAGTAGTAACCTTCTTCTTTTAAAATAGCATCTATACGTACTCTTTCCGCTTTTATTTCTTCAAGATTATAGGCATCACCGGGTTTTAAATAGGTGTTTTCGGCAGTTTCGGAAACCGCTTTTGTTATTCCGGAACTATCGGCCGGAAAATCCACCGATTTTATAAGATATTGATTATGTGGTGTAACGGTATATTCCGCAGTAACTTTTCTGTTTTTTGAAGTAGAATCTGCAGTGGTTTCAGCATTAAAATATCCACGGTTTTCGGCGTGACCGGTTAGCAGATTTGCATTATAATCCATATCTACATCACTAAATAGAACAGGCGGTTCTCCCAGTTTCGTTTTTAACCAGTGTCGGAATCCTTTCTTTTTCTTAACATCTCCGGCAATATTGTAAAACCAAAGTTTGGGTCGAAGTCCCAGAATCGTAGTATTGGGCTTTGGGCGTAAAAGACCTTCCATAGTGGTTTCCATATCTTTTTTCTCGCTATGTGAAAGGCTGTCTCCTTTAACCGTCACATCGCCACCCACATATAATTGCGCTCCCTTCGGAAGATATTTCAGGTTACTGCAACCACATAGACCGCAGGCTAGAAGAAGATATATAATAAACTTTTTGTCTCTCATCTGTCTCTATTCATTTGTTTCTTTATTCAGATGTAATTCGCTACTCTTTTTGAAGGTATTTTTACCTCATATGGCCATGGCTACTTCTTTTTATTGAAAATTTCCACGAACTTATCATAATCCATAGTAATTATAAAAGCCACGCCCGTTTCTATCACCTGTCCCTGCAGCGCCACTTCATACTGATTTATTCTATAAACTCTAAGAACGTATCTACCATCTTTTGAAAGTTCATAATCTACAGAAACATCTCCTGCAATATTGGTTGCCTGCCTATTAGTTCCTGTAGGTCCTTCGAGTCCAAAACTGCTGCCTATGGTCACCTTAAGCCTGTCGTTTAATAAACTTTTAGTAACGCCCACATTCAGGTCGGTGCGAGTCTGGCGTTGTCCTGTAGTGTAATCGTCTATAGATTGAAGATCGAAATTAAGATCTACACCATTTACCAGGTCTGAAGCGAGATTGTTAAGCTGTTCAGAAAGAATTTTGCTCACGCTTTGGCGGGCAAGGGTTCCAGAACTTATTCCTCCGGCAGCACTGGAAAATGGATTTTCACCAATAAAACGATTCAGCAGTAGCAAAGCGAAAACCTGTTTGTTCAGCGCTGAAGGCTCCTGCCGAAGCTGAGCGAGCTTTGCGCGGCTGTTATCCAGAATCTGAGAAGAAACATTATAATTTCCTTCGGGCAGGCGAATGTCGAAACTGAAGTCCGGCTCCAGTAATTGCCCGTTCATTTCTACTATTGCCTCAAAAGGGATTTGTTGTTTATAGGTATTTCTCTGTGCCCCCGAAAGATTCCCAAGCTGATTATCTAAAAGATCTAGTGGCGAAGCTTTAACATCGTACACTGCGGTTAAATCTATCCTGGCGTCTGTGGGAGACCCCAGAAAAAGAATATAACTTCCTTTCTGAATATCGAACTCCCGGTGAATAAAATTAAACGACATATTATAAGATCCGTCTTCAATCTCGTAACGGCCGGTAATACTTGTTTTTCCGGAGGGATCTATTCCTGCATTTAATTCTGCTTTTCCTTTTAGATCTATGTAATCACCATTTCCCTGATCTATAATCATGGTTAATTTTGCTTCAGGATCTACTGAAACATTTACAGAAATGTCCATTCCTTCCAGGCTGGAGGTGTTCACCTTTTCCTGCATCCTTTTTAATTGCTCCTCCCGACGGCTTTTTTCATCAATGAATTCTACCACTCCTTCGCGGTCTGCGATCGAAGGATCCGACTGCGGAAGAACAACCGTTAGATCGGTTCCTTTATTCACGGCGAGGCTTCCGTTGACCACAGGATTGGTTAAGGTTCCATTGATTTTTAAGTGAGTATCCAAAAACACATCACCGTAATACAGATCGTTATCTGCCGCGGTAGAATTCATCGCTTTAAAGTTGGTGGCGTCCACGCTTAAATCAAAACCGAAATTAGTATAATCTGTTGTTGTTACCTGTCCATCTACATTAAGTTTGTTCTGTTCTGAATCGTAAACGGTAAAGTTGTTAAACTGAAGGCCTTTTTCGTCAAAAACAAGTTTATCA
>JBAVQO010000151.1:0-6098 GCA_049694135.1 Gillisia sp.
GTTCTATCATGTGGGCAAACAAACTTATAATAGAAACCCAGGAATCCTTGTTAGTAAAAGATAATTATATTAAAACTGCGCAAAAATATGGAGATATAAAGGTAAAAACTGGCGAAATACCCAAATCGGCGGTTTTTGTTCCTATGGTGGTAGGGAATAAAGTACTGGGGTCTGTAAGTCTTCAGAATGTTGACAGGGAAAATGCTTTTAACGAGGCAGATGTGCAATTGCTCACCACTTTAACCCGAAGTATGAGTATGGCGCTGAACAATGCCCGACTTTTCAATAAAACCAACAAATTGCTGGAAGAAACCGAGCAACGAAATGCCGAACTGGCCGTAATAAACAGTGTTCAGGAAGGTTTGGTAGCCGAAATGGATATGCAGGGAATTTACGACCTGGTGGGCGACAAAATTAGAGAGTTATTTGATGCCCAGGTAACTGTAATTGCCACCTTCAGTACGGAAGACAAAACAGAAGAATTCCACTATGTATTTGAGGATGGCAAAAGGTTTAAAGATATTCAGTCAAGGAAATATGATCAGCTTAGACAGAAGATTATAGATACCCAAAATCTCATTTGCATAAACGAGAATGCCGAAGAAGAATATTTTCAAATATCAAAAGAAAAAATAAAAATAGCTCCAGGAACACAATCTCCGAAGTCAATGCTTTTTGTGCCTATGATCGTGGGTAAAGAGGTTAGGGGTTATGTGAGCCTTCAAAACCTGGATCGTGAGAATGCTTTTCCCGAATCGGACGTTCGATTATTAAGCACTTTGGCTAACAGTATGACCGTAGCGTTGGAAAATGCCCGTCTCTTTAATGAAACCGAACAGCGCAATGCTGAACTGGCCGTGATTAACAGCGTTCAGGAAGGTTTGGTGGCCGAAATGGATATGCAGGGAATTTACGATTTGGTAGGAAACCGGCTTCGGGACCTTTTTGATGCCCAGGCCGTAGTAATCGCAACTCTAATCCCCGAAAAAAAAGAGGAAGTTTTCAATTTTATTTATGAAAACGGAGCACGCCACTATCCACAACCACGGCCCTATAATGAGTTGCGCCAACAATTAATTGAGAACAAAGAACTCATTTGCATAAATAAGGATGCTTCAAAATCGGCAAATCTGGTTCCGGGAACAAAGAGTCCGAAATCTATGATTTTTGTTCCCTTAATCATTGCCGATTCGGTAAATGGATATATAAGCCTTCAGAATTTAGACAAAGAAAATGCTTTTGACTCTTCTGATATCCGCTTACTCAGCACCCTGGCGAATAGTATGACCGTAACCCTTGAAAATGCACGCCTTTTCAACGAAACCACACGATTGCTTGCCGAGACCGAACAATATGCTACCGAGATGCAAACCGTTAATAACATTAGCCGGGCATTGGTGTCGCAACTGGAGTTCGATGCGCTTATGCACCTGGTAGGGGAACAAATGCGGGAAACTTTTAAGGCGGATATTGTATATCTGGCTATCCACGACACAGAAAGCAACATGCTCAATTTCCCTTATTATTTTGGAGATAAACCCCATTCCAGGCCTTTCGGAAATGGGATTACGGAGAAAATAATCATAAACCAGGAACCTTTACTCATAAATCAGAATATCGAAGAAGCTTATACTGCCATAAAAGCCGAAAAATTGGGAACTATGGTAGAATCTTATTTGGGAGTTCCTATCATCTCCGGAAAAAAAGCGCTGGGAGTTATAAGTGTTCAAAGTACCGAACAGGGAAACCGTTTTACCGAAAGCGATCTTAGGCTCTTAACCACCATAGCAGCTAATTTGGGTATTGCCATGCAAAATGCTGAAGCTTACCGGGAACTTCAGGCTGCATTAACCGATCTTAAATCGGCGCAGGAACAACTGGTACAACAGGAAAAACTGGCGTCGCTGGGCCAATTGGCAGCCGGAATAGCCCACGAGATAAAAAATCCGTTGAATTTTGTAAACAATTTCTCTGAACTCAATATGGAACTTATCGATGAGGTATATGAAGAATTAAAAAAGCTGAAGAAGGAGGAAGCCGTTACCGAGATCTACGAAATCTTAGGAGATGTGCATTCCAATCTCAAAAAGATCCATCAGCATGGCACACGGGCAGACAGTATTGTAAAATCCATGTTACAACACAGCCGGGGCGGAAGCGGCAAAATTTTGCCAGTCAACATTAATGAACTGCTAAGAGAATACGTAAATCTTTCCTTCCATGGAATGCGTGCGGGCAAGAAAGCGATAAATGTTTCTATCGACCTTCAATTAGAAGAGCATCTGGGAACAGTTCCTCTTATTGCTGAAGATTTTAGTCGGGTAGTTTTGAATCTTTGTAATAATGCGTTCGATGCCATGTGGGAAAAAATCCATTCTTCGGCAGGTAAAGAGTTTTCCCCTAAACTCACTATTTCCACCAGCATGGAAAACAATAAAGTCTTATTAAAAATTGAAGATAACGGGCCCGGAATTCCACCCCGACTTAAAGATAAAATAATGCAACCCTTTTTTACTACCAAAAAAGGAACCGAAGGAACCGGCCTGGGGCTTTCCATTACCAATGACATTATAAAAGCCCACGGCGGAACACTGAAGATCAGCACGAAAACCGGGGGATCCTCTTTCACCCGGTTTGAAATTTTAATACCTAAATAACCCTTTAAAAAGAAATGTATGAAAATATTAATAGTAGATGACGAAAAAGATGTGGAGACTCTTTTTAGACAAAAATTTAGAAAGGAAGTAAGAAATGATAATCTGGAATTGACCTTTGCTTTTTCAGGGAAGGAAGCTATGGAGCTTCTTCAGAAAAGGAATCCGCCGGAAGTGGTGTATGTGTTTTCCGATATCAACATGCCGGGAATGACCGGCCTGGAATTGTTGGAAAAAATTAAGGCCCAATTTCCAAATATGACGGTAAGTATGATTTCTGCCTATGGGGACACAGAAAATTATAATAAGGCCATA
Source organism: Gillisia sp. (assembly GCA_049694135.1). Lineage (GTDB taxonomy): Bacteria > Bacteroidota > Bacteroidia > Flavobacteriales > Flavobacteriaceae > Gillisia. The sequence goes on from JBAVQO010000151.1 coordinate 2,970, forward strand.
AGCTCGGGAGCTAAAGAATTTTTTACCAAACCGATAGATTTTGAATCCCTGCGGAAGGAAATTCATCATCTGCTTAAAAATGATTCTTAAAAAAGCGAAAAAGTTTGGCGGAATTATGGAATTACAGGTGCAGGATTAATAGTGGTTGCCGCTATTTTATTCGGAATAATATCCTTATTTTAATCTGATATTCAGTACATTAAAGAAGGATTAGAAAGAGCCCTAAATGAGTAGAAAAGATTCCGAAACCTAATTTTTTCTGGAAATTATATCAATTTTAAAATTGTGAAAGATGGCTAAAATACTCGTTGTAGATGATGAAGCAGATCTGGAGGTGTTAATAAAACAGAAATTCAGAAAACAAATAAGGGAAAAAGAGTATGAATTTCTTTTTGCTGTAAATGGCAAAGAAGCATTGCAGAAATTACTCGCTCAGCCCGATGTGGATATTGTGTTGAGCGATATTAATATGCCTGAAATGGATGGCCTCACCCTTTTAACGAAACTTAAGGAGCAAAGTCCTCTGGTAAAAGCCGTAATCGTTTCTGCCTATGGAGACATGGAGAATATTCGAACCGCCATGAATCGCGGGGCCTTTGATTTTATTACCAAACCCATCAACTTTGAAGATCTTACCATCACGGTGGAAAAAACCCTTCAGCATACCCTTCAGCTTAAAAAAACATTGCAGGCGATCAAAGAAAATAATATCCTGAAAATGTACGTAGACGAAAATGTTTTAAATTTTATGGGAAGCAGGGAGTATGAATCCACCATTATGGACAATGAAACTATCGAAGCGACGGTTGTTTTTATAGATGTGTGCGGGTTCACAGCTATAAGCGAAACCGCTGAACCTAATACGGTAGTTTGCATGATCAACACTTATTTCGATCTAATGGTGAAAGAAATTACCGTTCAGGATGGTTTTGTAGATAAATTTATAGGCGATGCAGTTATGGCTGTTTTTCGAGGCGAATATCATCTGGATCGTGCTATCGATGCCGCTTTGGCCGTGAGGAACCGCATTAAATCCCTAAAAAATGACGAGAGTGAAAATTTTCAACCCAAAGTTTCCATAGGGATAAAAAGCGGTGAAATGATCTCCGGAAATATTGGATCCGCCAGTTTAAAACGTCTTGATTATACCGTAATTGGAGATACCGTAAACACCGCCGCACGTCTCCAGGATGCAGCCAAAGAAAATCAGATCGTTATTAGTGAATCTTGTTATGAAAAAGTGAAAGAATCTTTTAAATGTTCGAAAATAGGAGAAATTAATATGAAGAATAAATCGAAACCGGTTACGGTTTACGAAGTGCTTGAATAAAATCAAAAATTGTCCCTATGAATTCAGAAGAAGAACGCATTGCGCCTCACGTAAAAAATAAACATACCGATGATCTTATTGACCATTATTGGGGGAGTATCATGTACATTTCCAATCTTATTAAAGCATCGGAATTAAAGGCGGGCCTTATTCTTTCTTTTTATGGGATCCTGCTTAATTTTATTTATCAGAATGTGGGACATGTGCTTGCCCATTTTAAAAACGATACCATTTTTTATATTTTGCTCGCCTGCTGGTTTGCCTCTACCGTAATCTCCATCTATTTCAGCGTGCGTTGTTTTATGCCACGGATAGAAGGAAAATATGAAAAAAATATTTTCTTTTTTGGTGATGTTATTACAAAATTTGGTTCTATAAAGCAGTTCTCAAAGACCTTTTTTCATATAAGTTTAGATGAGGATCAGCTATTCGATCATTTGGGACAGCAAATTTACATCAACTCGAAAATAGCAGCGATGAAGTTCCGCAATGTGAATCACGCGCTTAAGTTTTTAGCGCTGGGACTTTTTATTCTACTAACAATGGTTATGTATTATGTGTGGGTAACTTCCAACAGTTGATTTCACCATAGAAACAGTCGCCAAATAATCCCTACTAGGTTTTACATGCTTTTACAAAATACATTTTTAGGATTCCCCTGTTCTTTGCTTCAAACCTTCCGCGATACTTACATTCGAACCGGTCTTTTACAAGCTCATAGGTGTTTTCTGAAATATTGATTTTTCCCGGCAGAGAATTGCTTTCCATTCGCGAAGCGATATTCACGGTATCTCCCCAGATATCGTATGCGAATTTCTTTGTGCCCACAACGCCGGCGATAATGGGGCCGGAGTGAATTCCAATTCGTATTTCAAAATTGCCGTTTTGCTGGTCATTTTGTCGGGTTTCTGCTACGAATGCAACAATATCCAGGGCTGCCAGAATCATTCGGTGGGCGTGGTCTGTGGTAGGAAAGGGGATTCCCGAGCCGGCCATATAACTGTCTCCCAGGGTTTTTATTTTTTCAATATCATATTTTTCCATGATCTTATCGAAATTAGAAAAATAGTAATCCAGGGTAGTGATTAGCTCCTCCGGTGTCAGTTTTTCGGCCACCTGGGTAAAATCTTTAAAATCGGCAAAAAGTACTGTGGCAGACTCAAATTTTTGAGCTTTTACGTGCCCGTTTTCCTTCAATTCTTTGGCGGTTTCTTCCGGAAGAATATTCCGAAGTAAATGATCGGACCGATTTTTTTCTCTTTCCAGCAAAATGCTACTTCTTTTAATAAACCGGTTTCTGCGATATAGGCCAAAAGCTATAATGCCCACCAGTGTCATGGCAACCGCTGAAGAGACCATGACCAGCTGCTGATTTTTTCGTTTGACGTTTATAAGGTCTACTTCCCCCTGCTTTTTCAAAACTTCAAAATCGGCGCGTTGGCTCGCAAGTTCCTGTGCCGTGGTTACATTTCGAACGCTATCGTTATAGACTACATAGCTTTTGTAAAATTGAAATGCAGCCGGAATATTGCCTGTTTTTTCATGAATTTCAGAAAGTTTAAGATTGGCGTTTCCAATTTGATCTTTTAACCCCATGTTTTTAGCCAGCTTTAAACTTTGAAGAGCATAATTTATAGCTGCAGAATCTTTACCTCTTTTTTCATAAATGTCTGAAAGGCCGATAAGATATTCGCTTACCGGCGATAAATCGCCTTCTTCCTTTAAAAGTTTGATAGCCTGGGAAAGATTTTCTTCTGCTTCCTGATTGGCGTCTAATTTTTCATACACCAATCCCAGGC
>JBAVQO010000152.1:0-6266 GCA_049694135.1 Gillisia sp.
AAAAGCTACGTTTCTTACGAACCCTTGGGAGTAATTTTGGCGGTAATGCCCTGGAATTACCCTTTCTGGCAGGTATTTCGTTTTGCGGCACCCGCATTAATGGCGGGAAACATTGGTGTTTTAAAACACGCGAGCAATGTAATGCAGTCTGCCCAGAATATTCAGAAGGTATTTGAGAGAGCCGGTTTTCCCACAGGTTGTTTTCAGAACATCCCCGTGGGCAGCGATAAGGTGGAACAGATCATTCGCGATAAAAGAATAAAAGCCGTTACCCTTACCGGAAGTAAACCCGCGGGAAGCTCTGTTGCCTCTGTCGCAGGAGAAGAAATTAAAAAATCTGTTCTGGAACTTGGTGGAAGTAATGCGCTGGTGGTTTTTGATGATGCCAACATCCAGGAAGCTGTAAAAACCTGTGTACAGGCTCGTTTTCAGAATACGGGGCAGAGTTGTATTGCCGGTAAACGCCTGTTGCTTCAGGAATCTGTTGCCGAGAGATTTTTAAACCTGTTTGTTCAACAGGTACGGGAACTGAAAAGCGGTAACCCGGAAGATGAAGATACTTATATTGGAGTGCTGGCAAGAGAAGATCTGGCAAAAGATCTTGAAGAGCAGGTAAAGCGTTCTGTAAAAGCCGGGGCCAAAATTCTGCTGGGAGGCAAGCGCGATAAAGCCTATTTTGAACCCACTATTTTAACCGGTGTTACCCCGGAAATGGCGGTTTTTAAAGAAGAAACTTTCGGTCCTGCAATTTCGGTAACCACTTTTAAAACCGAAGAAGAGGCGGTAGATTTGGTAAACAGTTCCGCTTTTGGCCTGGGAGTTTCTATATTTACAGAAAATGTGGAAAAAGCATCTGCTCTTGTTCCAAAATTCGAAGATGGTGCCGTTTTTATAAACGAGCTGGTTAAAAGCGATCCCAGATTGCCCTTTGGAGGAACTAAAACTTCGGGCTATGGAAGAGAATTGTCTGAAGACGGGATCAGGGAATTTGTAAACAGAAAAACAGTATATTTTAATGAATATTAAGAGGTATGAAATTTGGTAAGACCGATGAGCCGGGAGAAATAGATTTTACGTTGCCTCCCAACCATCCACAAACCGCAAAGATTCTCCAACACGAAATTCCTTCTTCCTTTAACAACGTACGTGTTGGTTGTGCCAAGTGGAATCGTCAGGAAATAAAGAATTTTTATCCGCGGGGAACAAAAGATGAACTTGCGTATTATTCTACCCAATTCAATTCTGTAGAATTGAATGCTTCTTTTTATCGAATTTTCCCAAAAGAACAGTTCGAAACCTGGAAAGAAAAATCTGCTGAAGATTTTCAATTTTTTCCGAAAGTTCCCAGGTTGATCAGTCATTTAAAAAGGCTTAATGACTGCGAGAGGCTGGTTGACGATTTTGTAACGAATCTGCTTCCTTTAAAACAAAAATTGGGAATGGTTTTTCTTCAGATGCCCGAGAATTTTCTTCCGAAGAATATGGAGCGTTTAGAACCCTTTTTTAAGCACTGGCCACGGGAAATTCCGTTGTCGCTTGAATTGAGACATACCGACTGGTACAACGATGAGGCTGTCGCAAATGAACTCAATGAGATTCTCAAAAAATATAGAGTTACCAGCATAATTACCGATGCTGCAGGGCGACGAGATCTTTTGCATATGAGGCTCACCACGCCCACGGCTTTTATACGATATGTTGGAGCCAATCACCCTTCAGATTATACCCGGCTGGATGAGTGGGTGGAAAGACTGGAAAAATGGTACGAATTAGGATTGAAAAATCTGTACTTTTTTGTGCATCAAAATATCGAAAAATCCTCTCCATTACTTTCTGCTTATTTCATTGAAAAACTGAATAGCAGGTTTAATCTGGAAATAAAAATACCACAAACATTAAATTAAAATGGCAGATATAGCAGTTACAGTAGATTCTGTTCTCTTTTTTCAAAAAGAAGAAAAATTAAAGGTTCTTTTAGTTCAACGAAAAAACGATCCTTTTAAAGGAGAATGGGCTTTGCCCGGAGGTTTTTTAGAGGAAGATGAGGACCTGGAGAATGGTGCCCGGAGAGAATTAAAAGAAGAAACTGGCTTAGAAGTGGACAAAGTCTGGCAGATTCGGGCCTTCGGAAAACCACATCGGGATCCGCGCGGAAGAACCATAAGTATTGCGTTTATGGGAATTATAGAAGATGAAAAAGAGGTAAAAGGCAGCGATGATGCCAGCGACGCCAGGTGGTTTGACAGCAGAAATTTGCCAGAACTGGCGTTCGATCACAGAGAAATCATAGAAGAAGCCTTAAGTTTGTTGTAAAATTATTTTATGAGATTTCACACCCGTAAATGGATAAAACCCCAGGACTTAAACCCCAACAGGACCTTATTTGGAGGACGGTTACTGGAATGGATAGATGAGGAATGCGCTTTATATTCTATCGTGCAGCTAGAAAATCCAAAAACCGTGACCAAATTCATGAGCGAAATAGATTTTAAAAGCTCGGCAAAAGAAGGAGATATTATTGAAATAGGTATAGAACCGGTAAAATTTGGAACTGCATCTTTAACTTTAAAATGTGAAGTTCGTAACAAAATGACCCGGGAAACCATTATTACCATTGAAAATATTGTAATGGTAAGTCTGGATCTGAACGGAAAACCTAAACCACATGGTAAATCCAGAATTGAATATGTAAAAGACAGACTGGGCAACTGATTACTTCCCTCTACGATTCCTGTCTGCCACCAAAGTTTATTTTCTGAATATCATCTCCGGAAGGAGACTCGAACAATTGTAGGTCGAAGTAAGGAACTGCGGCAATTAGGTGATCAAAAATGTCGGCGGTTATAAATTCGAAATTTTCCCATCGTTTGTCCCGGCTAAAACATAGAATTTCTACAGGAATTCCCTGGGGAGTGGGCGCCAGGTGCCTAACCATCATATACAATTCCTTATGAATGGCAGAATGGTCGTGTAGATAGGCATCGGCATATTTTCTGAATATTCCGAGGTTGGTCTGATTTCGCCCGTTGATAGGAAGTTGCTTATCGATTTTGTTATTGTTGTTATATTTATCGATTTCCTTCTGCCGATGCTCCAGGTAAGGGGCGATTAACTGAATTTTCTTGTAATTTTCAAGATCCTCGGCAGAAACAAACTTTACAGAATTCTGTTTAATAAAAATAGCTCTTTTAATTCTCCTACCGGGCGATTCCTGCATTCCCCGCCAATTCTGAAAGGAGTCTGCAATAAGGCTGTAAGTGGGAATGGTAGTGAACGTGTTATCGAAATTCTGAACTCTTACCGTTGCCAGATTTATTTCTGTAACCGTTCCATCTGCTCCATATTTGCTGAAAGTTATCCAATCTCCAATCCGAACAATATCATTTACCGAAACCTGTATGGATGCTACAAAACCTAAAATAGTATCTTTAAAGATCAAGAGAAAAACAGCAGAAGCCGCTCCCAGGGAAATCGCGAAACTAATGACGGATTTGCCAGTAATGGTCGAGAAAATAAACATAAAACCTACCAGCCACACAAAGATCATTAATACCTGAATGTAACTGTCTAGAGGCTTGTCCCGGTATTCTTCGAGTGTTTTTAAATAATTTTTGGAGGTTCTTAGCAAGCTTCGGCAAATCCATACAATCAGGATAATCACATAGATATCCATAATGAAAAGAAAGATCTTTAGACTAAAAGGATGATCTATAAGAATAAAGGGAAGTGCTTTGTAAATGATATAAATGGGCAGTATTTGCCCGGTGTACTTCGGAAAATTACTTTGAATGAGAAAATCATCGAAGGTTGTTTTCGTTTTGTTTGTAAAAGCCTTAAAGGCTTCTATGAGAAACCTTTTAATTATGTAATTTACTAACAAAACAACCCCTATAAGCACCAATACATTTAATGCCAGCCCAATATATCCCGCCGTAATGGGATCCATACCATTTTGGATAAAATAGTTTTCGAGATGACAACTAAGGGTTTTGATATCTAAAAAATCATTCATGGAAATCGGTTTATGGCGTAATGAATCAATTTAGTGATTAATAGAACCTTCAACAAAGATATATTTTATTACTTGTTTTTTTAACAAAAGTTTAAAGGGTTTAAATATTTAAACTTCTGGAAAAATAGGGCCTTAGAACATCATTTTTTATATTTTGCAGAAAATATACAAACCTACATGAAATCTAAAATTTTAGTTACCGGCGGGCTCGGGTTTATTGGCTCTCATACGGTTGTTGCGTTATTGAATCAGGGCTTTGAGGTAGTAATAATAGATAATCTTTCCAATTCTTCGATAGAGGTTTTGGGTGGAATTACCAAAATTACTCAAAAAACACCTGAATTTTTCAATATAGATCTTAGAAACAAGGAAGCTGTTATAGAGTTTTTTGAAGATCATAAGGATATTCAGGGAGTAATTCATTTTGCCGCATCAAAAGCGGTGGGTGAAAGCGTGGAAAATCCTCTGCTTTATTATGAAAACAATTTATGCAGCCTGGTGTATTTGCTGAAACAACTCAGTAAAAAACAAGACGCCAGTTTTATTTTTAGCTCTTCCTGTACGGTTTACGGGCAGGCAGATGAACTGCCAATTATAGAAGATGCGCCCGTAAAAAAGGCCGAATCTCCTTATGGAAATACCAAACAGATAGGCGAAGAGATCATTCGAGACACTTGTAAGGTGCATCCCAACCTGAAAGCTATTTCATTGCGCTATTTTAATCCTATTGGAGCACACTCCAGTGCCGAAATAGGGGAGTTGCCCATTGGCACGCCTCAGAATCTCGTTCCTTTTATCACACAGACCGCGATTGGAAAGAGGAGTCAGCTTTCGGTTTTTGGCAACGATTATCCCACTCCCGATGGTACTTGTATTCGCGATTATATTCATGTAGTGGATTTAGCCGAAGCTCACGTGGCGGCACTAAAAAGGCTTTTAAATAATGAATCGGAAAGAAATTACGATGTTTTTAACCTGGGTACCGGAAAAGGTAATTCCGTGCTGGAAGTGGTAAAATCTTTTGAAGAATCTACCGGTCAGTCCCTGAATTACCAAATTGTAGGCCGGCGAGAGGGAGATATAACAGCGGCCTATGCAGATACTACCAAAGCTAATGAAGTGTTGAAATGGAAAGCTGAAACGCCTTTAAATCAAAGCCTTAAAAGTGCGTGGAAATGGGAACAAAGAGTGGCTGAAAAAGAAAAAGATCAGGATTAAAAAAGCGTACTTTTGCTGTTCAACCCAACCGTCGAATAACAAAACCATAGAAGGAAATAAAATACCATATGAAGTTTTCCGAATTAGGCGTTCCCGCTGATGTTATTAAAGGCCTGAATGAGATGGGCATCGTAAATCCCACCCCCATTCAGGAACAAACCCTGCCAATTTTACTAAAGAATGACACCGATTTTATTGGACAGGCACCCACAGGTACTGGAAAAACTGCTGCTTTTGGAATTCCTCTTCTTCAGAAGATAGATCCCGAAAAACAACATATTCAGACACTGATTCTTGCTCCTACAAGAGAACTGGGACAGCAGATCGCGAAACAGTTATTTAAATTCACCAAGTACACCGATAAAATTTTTACGGAAGCTGTCTACGGGGGTGAAAAAATCGATATTCAGATCACTCGTTTAAACAGGCCTACTCATATCGTGGTTGCCACTCCCGGGAGATTGATAGATCTTCTAAACAAAAAAGCACTCGATATCTCTAAAATCCATACCCTGGTCTTAGACGAAGCAGATGAAATGCTGAGTATGGGATTTAAAGAGGATCTTACAAGGATTCTGAAAGTCACTAAAGGAGGACGTAAAATATGGCTTTTTTCGGCTACACTTCCCCCGGAGTTAGATGAGATTATTGCTTCCTATCTTTCTGCTGAAGCTGTTCGTATTAGTCTAAGTAAATCTGAAACGGTAAATACGGGAATACATCATCAATACGTATTGGGCGATGAAAACAATAAGTTGGACACGTTAGGATATTTCCTGAAATCGGTAGGAAAACAGAGAGGTATTATTTTTACCAGAACCAAAGCGGCTGCAAGAACACTTTCCAAACAATTATTTTCAAAAAATCATCAGGTAGGATTGCTGGAGGGGGATATGCTTCAGAAAGATCGCGATAAGGTAATGCGCGCTTTTAAGAATAAAAAATTGCGATTGCTGGTATCGACCGACGTGGCCGCACGCGGGATAGATGTAGATAATCTGGCATTTGTGGTGCACTACCAGCTGCCGGATCAAAC
>JBAVQO010000153.1:0-7114 GCA_049694135.1 Gillisia sp.
CGCCTGTTTTATAGGTTTTCCCATTTCGCGAGTAATGGTTTGGGCATATTCTTTCGAATTTTCTTTTAATTCTGAAGCAGCGTTCATCATTAACTTAGAGCGATATACCATGTCAGTTTTGCTCCAGCTTTTAAAAGCTTTTTCTGCTGAACTTAGCGCCTGATCAATTTCTTCTTTTGTGAATTCTTCAATTTGGGCAATCTCCTCGCCCGTATAAGGATTTTTGGAAATAATCATGATAGAAAATAATTTTCTTAAAGGTAAACAGAAGCAAAGCAGCACCGAAGCGATTAAGAGGATTTTAACGATACCTGTACCTGTTTATAACTAGTTCACAAAAAAAAATTGTTTGCCTAAAGCCCCTTTTTTTATTGAGTATATTTAAAAAACTTCACATTTATGAATCAGCGAGATCTAGATTTGCTCCGGCATCGTCCTGAAATTCCTTCGGCGATAGTTTCAGACAAAATGAGCCGGGAAGAGCAGTTTCAAAACAGAACTATCCGCCCCATCGCAAAACTTCAGAATGATTTACTGATAGAGGTCTTTAAAAATTATTTTTCAAAACATAAAAATTCCTTTTATGAATTCAATATGGAAAAGAGACTTCTCTTTATTGAAAATGCTATTCAGCGCGATATTAAATTCAGAAATAGTTTAAAAGGCATTTTTATCGGCCAGTTTACGGTGGAAGAATATCTTGATTATATTGAAGATTCTTCGGCCCTGAATAAGCGTATGATGAACATTGTAAAAGAGCGGATGTTCAGCAATATTCAGCTTTTAGAAAAGGAAGTGACGTACCAGTAATCCGGCGAAAATACTTATACTGAAGCTTATTAAAGTGCCAATAAGCACATATTCTGTTTGTTTGCGGGCCCCGCTATCGGATTTATCGCTGAATCTTAAAATAGATTTGGCTGCGATCAGGAATCCTATAGCCGAAAAATTTCCTGTCAAGATAAAAGTAAGCACCAGCAACCTTTCAAAAATGCCTATGTATCTTCCCGCCGCGTCTAAGCTCGTTGCTTCATATTGAATGTCGATTTCTTTCTGCCAGCGTTGGGTAGCTTTTCCTATAAAGAATCCCGCGGGAAAAACCACACTCAAATAAGCCGCTATGATTATAAGGACCTTAGGAGAAGAGAAAAAATGCTGCAACTGCGGTAATACTTCAGAAAAACCCTGGATTAAATAGAGCCATGCCACCAGGATCATGAGTAAATGCAGCAACTGATCCAGCAAAAAATAGGTAAGATCATCGCGATTGCTATTCAACTTCCAAAAATCTATTAAATAATGAGAAATACTTATAAATACAGCAATGTACCACCATTCCCAATGCATTAGGAACACATACGACAGGATTCCGGCCAGCAAAGCATGGATTACCAGGTAAAAAGATTTGCCTTTATGTTTCCTTTTGTGCGCGATCCAGTGATTGGGTTGCAGCATGAAATCGGTAAAAATGTGAGCCAGCAGCAACTGCATTAAAATGGTGATGCTAAGATTTTCCATGAGAATAGTTATTTTGAATCACCTGTTGGTATCTCTCCAATAACACCGAAACCGCTTCCCATCCTGCGGCTTTTTTGCGTTGGTTTACAGCAGACTGACTTATATTTAACTCTTTTGCCACTTCTCGTTCCTTTAATTGCTGAAGCAAATAATATACGACCTCTGCAGATGCCGTACTCCATCTTTCGGTAACCGTATCCAGCAACAAAAGAGAAGCGTTAAATTCGTTATTAATTTCGGAAATTTTTGTGACCAATCTGAGTTTTCTGTTTTCTTTCTTCATCTCGTCGAGCGTACGACCAGAAAATTGAAAGGCCTCACCGTTAGATTCTGCTACAGATTCTCTTTCCAACTCCTGCTCTCCTATTCCTATGGCCATTTTAAAATCTGCCACCTTCGAAAGGGCAACTTTTTTTTTGGCCTTTATATAGTGTAACCGATTAATAGAGGTTTTTATTTGCAGCGCTATTTTTAAAGCTACTTCAGGATCTTTGATGACCCCCTGAAAACTATCTCCGCGGTAGATCGTAAACCGAACATTTTCTTTTCCATATTCTGTAGTGAGTTTATTGAATTGCTGATTGAGAGTATCTAATACCTCATTGAGAAAGGACTCTTGGTATACTGAAGAATCCACTAAATCTGCTGTTAGTACGGCTATCATAGTTTCAAAAATAGGAAAATTTTCATTAGAAATCATGCTTATAACAGCTAAATATAAGATTTTAGACTTATATTACCATAAAATAAGGTTATATACTTATATTGGGGTGCGAAGCGCAGAAGAGCATTATTAAAGTTTTGCAAAAAATTCTTTCAGAAAAAAAGGGATAGCTACATTTAAAAAAACAAAATTTATGGTACCAAATAAAACACGGGTTTTCCTGAAAACCTTAGATGAAATAAACGAACAGATAAAACAATATAAAGAAGAAATGGATAATATCCGGGAATCCATGGAAGCTAACGATGTACATACAGATTATGATGAAGAAGGCAGTAAGGGAGAGTTGTTAGCAGATTTTGAGAAATATGCCGGGTACTTGAACAATGCTCAAAAAATGAAAGAAACCCTGCAACGAATCGATAGGGAACATTATAGTGAAACCATTCAGTTTGGCAGTGTGGTAGAAACCAAAAACCGCTTTTATTTTGTGGCAGTTCCTCTAGGGAAAATAACCATGGACGATGAGAGCACCGTAAACGTTATTTCTACCGAAGCTCCTATCTTCGAGAAATTAAAAGGAAAAAAGAAAGGAGATACTTTTACTCTCAAGGATGAAGAAGTAGAAATTCTGGGAGTGCACTAGTTACTCCGGATATTCTACCCTTAAATGGAAAATATTCTTGAGCTTTTGCTTGAGAATTTTTTTTATGAGCTGGATTTCCTTAAAAGTAATATTAGCATTCAGGAACTGAGATTCTTCCATTTGTTTATTGATAATCTTCTCTACGAAGTCATTTATTTTAACCGTATTGGGTTCCTTCAGGCTTTTACTTGCTGCTTCTACACTGTCGCACATCATTAAAATAGCTGTTTCCTTGCTAAAAGGAATAGGCCCCGGATAGGTGAAATCTGCTGGAGAAGCAGCTTCATTAATCTCCTTCTCTTTCATATAGAAATAATAGACCGTTGTAGTTCCGTGATGCGTTCGAATAAAATCTATAACCCGATCGGGTAGATTATTTTTTCGTGCGATTTCAATACCTTTAATAACATGGCCAATAATTATTTCGGTACTTTCTTTTGGAGAAAGCTCGTCATGAGAATTAACAGCGGTGACCTGGTTTTCAGAAAAATAAGTAGGATTCTCCATTTTTCCGATGTCATGATATAAGGCTCCTACCCTTGCCAGCATTGCATTAGCACCGATCTCGTTAGCAGCGGCTTCAGCAAGATTGGCCACATTTAGGGAATGATGAAAAGTCCCGGGCGCTTTTTCAGAAAGCTCTTTTAAAAGCTTAGAATTGGTATCGCTAAGTTCCAGTAAAGACATATCAGAAATAAGTCCGAAGATCTTTTCATAAATATAGATTAGTGGTTGCACGAAAAGAGTTGCAAGGCCTCCCAGCAGAAAAGTGAGGAAAATTTCAGAGTTTAATTCCAGAATATTTCCTTCCTGAATTATAGTAAAAGCAAAATAAACAAGAATATAAACGAAGGTAATCTGTCCTACTGATATAAACAGGTTTGCTCTTTTATAGAGTTCAGAAACGGTCAAAATAGTTACAATACCCGCGATAATCTGAAGGAACATGTATTCGTAGCTGTTGGGTACGGCAAAACCCAAAATCAGAACCGTGATAACATGGGTAAAGAGGCCGAGGCGCGAATCGAAAAAGGCTTTTAGCGTTAGCGGCAAGATACACAGAGGAACAATATACACGTATTTCGCATCGAACTTTACTACCAAGGTAGTAAGAAAAACCATCAGCAACAGGTTGAAGAAAATAAAGGAGACTTTTACATTGTTATCATAAATGTCCCTTCGGTTTCTTCTTATAAATAAAAGAAGCATCAACAAAGCCAGACAAACCAATACGCTGTAACCCACCAGAATCCAATTGTAGCTGGAATCGCTCCATAGCTGAGATTCGTATTCATTTTTCAGGGAATTAAGAATATCCAGTTTTTCGCCTTCAACAATTTCTCCCTTAGAAATTATAATGGTTCCTCTTTCAATACTGCCGCGGGTATACGAGATCTCGTCGAGCTTACTCTGCAGTTCTTTTTGCGTTAAAGCATCATCGTAAGCTACATTAGGTTCTATAACATTATAGAAGACTTCGAGCAATTCAGCTTTAAAATTAGAAAGTTTACTGTTGCTTATCTTTTCGGTTAAATACGGCCGCAATTCATCCTGCGCCATGAGTTTAGAATAGGCGATTTCTGACGCTTCATTACCCTTTTTAAGGTATACCAGCTGTTCGGGATCCATAGGCTTTTCATCCTGAAGAATTCCATACTTATAAATGTCGCCCAGGGTTTCATCAATAAATTTTGAAATAAAAGGTTTTCGGAAACGCAGGATGCTGTCAGGAAAAATCTGAAGAATTTGTTCCGGAACCTTCTGGTTAATCTTATCTACCAATTTTTGGTTAAAGCTGTAATACGGGATAAGATTCTCCTTTATTTGCTTTTTTTCCTTTTCTATTTCAGAATTATTCTTCAGGATGGCAAAATCGAAGGGAGCATACAAATTCTCGTACTGCCAGGGTTTTCCCCGGGTGATCTCATATTTGAATTTTCCACCCTTCGGAAGAAGATAAATAATAACAACGGCGGTTACAACAAATAAAACGACCTTGTAAAGTAATGCCTGATTTTTATAAAAATTGTTTATGAATTTATTCATCGAAAAGAGTACTATAATTCAAATGTAATAAAAATCATTGTGCGATCATGACCTTGGTTTGTTCTTTATAAAATCACTAAATTCGCATTTGAAGAAATAAAATGAAAAATCATGAGTAAAGAAGTAGTAATAGTAAGTGCAGCAAGAACTCCGATAGGAAGTTTTATGGGAAGCCTCTCTACGGTACCTGCTACACAGTTAGGCTCGGTAGCCATTAAAGGAGCGCTGGAAAAAATTAATCTGAAACCAGAAATGGTTGAAGAGGTACTCATGGGTAACGTAGTACAGGCCGGAGTGGGACAGGCACCCGCCAGACAGGCCGCAATAGGTGCAGGAATACCAGTTACCGTTCCCTGTACTACTATAAATAAAGTTTGTGCGAGCGGAATGAAAGCCGTTATGCAAGCCGCTCAATCCATTATGTTAGGCGATACAAATATCGTTGTAGCCGGAGGAATGGAAAACATGAGTCTCATTCCACATTATCTTCACCTAAGAACTGGGCAAAAATTTGGACCCGCGACAATGATCGATGGCATGCAAAAAGATGGTCTTGTAGATGCCTACGATCACAACGCCATGGGAACCTGTGCAGATCTTTGTGCAAAAGAATACGACTTTTCGAGAGAAGATCAGGATGCATTTGCAATACAATCTTATGAAAGATCTGCCAAAGCCTGGAAAGAAGGAAAGTTCGACAACGAAGTGGTGCCTGTAGACGTACCACAACGAAAAGGCGATCCTATAAGGGTTAAGGAAGATGAAGAATACAAAAATGTAAAGATTGAAAAGATCTCTTCTTTACGACCTGCATTTTCCAAAGATGGAACTGTTACTGCAGCAAATGCTTCTACTATTAACGATGGCGCAGGAGCAGTGGTTTTAATGAGTCGCGAAAAAGCTGATGAATTAGGAATAAAAGTACTGGCTACCATTAAAAGTTTTGCAGATGCTGCCCAGGAACCTAAGTGGTTTACAACAGCGCCAGCAAAAGCATTACCTAAAGCACTTGCCAAAGCAGGAATATCTCAAGATGAGGTGGACTTTTTTGAATTTAACGAAGCATTCTCTGTAGTAGGACTGGCAAACATGAAGATTCTGGGATTATCAGATAAAAATACCAATGTAAATGGAGGTGCCGTTTCCTTAGGACACCCGCTGGGATGTTCCGGAGTGCGAATCCTTATTACCTTGTTGAATGTTCTGGAGCAAAACGATGCCAAAATCGGTGCGGCAGCAATCTGTAACGGTGGCGGTGGCGCTTCGGCGATGGTAATAGAGAGAAACTAATTAAATCGCAAGTTATTATAGATGCAATACGGCATATGCAACCTTAGCATCGTTTCGGTTAGAGCCCAGCCTTCTCATCTTTCAGAAATGACAAGCCAGCTGTTATATGGCGAATATTTTAAGATCCTGGAAGAACGCAGCCAATGGAGCCGCATTCGCAATGAGTTTGACACTTATGAAGGTTGGCTGGAGAAGTCCCAAATATTCAAGATTTCTGAAGAAGATTTTTTAGATCTTTCATCTGAAGAAAGAAGTTATTCTACCGATCTTGTTGAACATATCACAGATGCTGCGGGTAATCTTACTCCTGTGGTAGTGGGTTCCGTTTTAAATTATACCGCAAAGATTGGTCATTCTTTTGAAGGTTATAAAACTTCGGGAATAAAAGATAAATCGCAAATAATCAACACTGCGCTGCTATACCTGAACGCACCATTTTTATGGGGCGGAAAAACACCTTTTGGAATAGATTGCAGCGGACTGACGCAAATGGTTTATGCTCTTAATGGTTATTGTTTGTTAAGAGATTCGCATCAACAGGCTACCCAGGGCGAAGCTTTAAGTTTTATTGAAGAAAGTGAAGCCGGAGATTTGGCTTTTTTTGATGATAACGAGGGAATAATAAATCATGTGGGAATTATAATGCCGGATAATTATATTATTCATGTACACGGCAAAGTGCGAATAGACCGGATAGATCATTCAGGAATATTCAATATAGATTCAAAAAAGCATACTCATAAATTACGGGTGATTAAAAAGATTATTTAGAAAACTTATTTTACTCAATAAAAAAAGGCTGCCCACGGGACAGCCTTTTTTTATTGAGAAGATTCCTCTTATTTCTGTTGAGCATTTAATTTTTCCTGTAAAGCGTCTGCTTTATCATTTTGCCCTAACTGATAATAAATATTCATAGTAGTTCGTATAGCTTCTACGTTGTTAGGATC
>JBAVQO010000154.1:0-3411 GCA_049694135.1 Gillisia sp.
GTTTTTATATTTTAGGTCGGATTCGTTTGCAAGATCGATTGCTTTCAGCAAAAAAGAATAAGAGGTTTTTTGCGATTGTTCAAAATATCTTGCTTTTGTTTGTTCTCCAACTTCAAGTAAATTGATGGTCTTTGGATCTTTACAAACCAAAAGATCTCTGAAATGAGAAGCCAGCCCAGCGATAAAATGATGTCCGTCAAATCCCTGACTTATAATATCATTGAACTTTACCAATAACTGCGGAATATTATTTTCCAGGATAAGTTGAGTAACTTCCAGGTAAGTTTCGTAATCCAGAACATTCAGGTTCTCGGTAACAGCCTGGCGGGTAAGATTGTTTCCGCTAAAGCTTACAACGCGGTCGTATATAGATAAAGCATCGCGCATAGCGCCATCTGCCTTTTGAGCTATAATGTGAAGAGCTTCTTCTTCAGCCTGAATACCTTCCTGTTGGGCAATATAAGCCAAATATTCCCTCGCATCGCTTACGGTTATGCGCTTAAAATCAAAGATCTGGCAACGCGAAAGAATGGTAGGGATTATTTTATGTTTTTCGGTAGTTGCAAGAATAAAAATAGCGTGTTTTGGAGGTTCTTCCAGGGTCTTCAAGAAAGCATTGAAGGCAGAAGCAGAAAGCATATGCACCTCGTCTATAATATACACCTTATACTTTCCTACTTGCGGGGGAATTCGAACCTGATCGATTAAACTTCGAATATCATCTACCGAATTGTTGGAAGCAGCATCGAGTTCAAAAATGTTAAAAGCAAAATCTTCATCGGGTTTATGCGATTCATCCTGATTGATCATTTTAGCAAGAATACGCGCGCAGGTGGTTTTTCCCACTCCTCGCGGACCGGTAAACAATAACGCCTGAGCTAAATGATCATGTTTTATGGCATTTTTTAAGGTGTTGGTTATTGCCTGTTGCCCCACTACATCTTTAAATGTTTGGGGTCTGTATTTCCGGGCCGATACAACAAAATGCTCCATAAAATTTATTTGAAAAACAAATATAGACATACCTTTTTTAAGAGCAAAGTGAAAGCTAACTCTGAACTAAAATAAAATCGATAATTGATAATGGAGAATGAAAAAAGAGGAAAGAGGAAAGAGGAAAGAGAAGAGAGGAAAGAGGAGAATTCAGATTAAATTCAACACTCAGAATTCAGAATTTAAAATAGATTTCTGAACGGTTGATGGATTTACTATCTCTTCAAAAAAGCCTTTTTCAACGCTTATTTTCGTTTATCTTTGCACGAAAGCAGGTCGCTTTATCGCTTTGGATTCGTCCGAAGAGGAAAGTCCGGACACCATAGGGTAGCATAGTGGGTAACACCCATCGGTTTCAATCTTTCAGGTTGAAATCAGGACTAGTGCAACAGAAAGAATGTACAGGTAAGGCTGTAGTGAAATCAGGTAAACTCTATGCGGTGCAATGCCATGTAAACCGGTAGTTAAGGGTACCCGCCCGTTGCCGGAGGGTAGGCAGCTAAAGGTTTTTGGCAACAAAAACTTCAGATAAATGATAAAGATTTCTACCAGTTTTGGTGGAAAGACAGAATCCGGCTTACAGACCTGCTTTTTTTATTTTTATACAAGTTTTAATGCCCAGGCACTGGCATCTTTAAAATCTGTAAAAACTTCAAAAGGAACAGAAGAAAAATTCTTTTCAAAATTTGCCATATTTAAAGCAGTTATATGGCTGCTCGCAATAGCAATTCCTTTTAGGTTTTTTACATTATAAAGGTTTAAATAAATAGTAGGATCCACATTATAAATATGTATTCTTTCAGAAATATATACGTAGCCTTCATCTTTATAACACCTGTCGCAAATGTTTATAAGTTCCTGTAACTGGTGTTTAGAGAGAACTTCTCCTTCATTAACAACCGAAACAACATACTTCTTATAAAACTTTAAAGTAGTAAAAGGTAAATCAGTTGTTTTTAGTAGTTGATCCATCTGCAACGCTTTCTTCAAAAAAACTGAAAACCGAGTTTCCGTATCTTCTTGAGCTTTTAAAATTTGGTGTATGGGAAAGATCTGTATGTTTGGAATGCTCTATAATAAGTATTCCGGAGGCACTAAGGATCTTCCTCTCAAATACAATATAAGCAATTTTTTGAAACTCTCCTTCGCTGAAGTTATATGGAGGATCGGCAAAAATCACATCGAATAAGCCCGGTGTTTTGTCAAGAAATTTATAGACATCGCTCTTGAAAGGGGTAAGATCGAGTTCAAGCTCTGTAGCTGTTTTTTTGATAAACTTAATACACTCGAAGTTTTCGTCTACCGCTGTAACGGGACCCGCGCCGCGCGAACAAAATTCGTAGGAGATATTTCCCGAGCCGGCAAAAAGATCCAGGACTTTAAGATCTTTAAACTTTACCAGATTGTTCAGGATATTAAAAAGTCCTTCTTTAGCCATATCGGTGGTGGGACGTACCGGCAATTTCCTGGGTGCAATTATTTTTCTTCCTTTATGGAAACCTGAAATTATTCGCATCGTAGTGCTTTTAAAAGTAAAAATGCCTCCCGCTGAAATTCGGTGTTAACCACATTTTTCGGCCCGATAGAGAATCCGGGTTCTACAAAATTTAAATTCCGGATATACTTATAAGCTATGGCGTATAAAGGGGAATCTTCATTAATTTCACCCAGCAAATACAAGGGGATCACGGAAGGATCCAGTTCTAACTGTTCGGCTGCGAATAAAAGATAATAAATAAAATCTTCCTTCGTTTCGTAGCTAAAGGTATTGCACAGCAGCAGTTGTTTATTTTTTACAACAACCAGATCGTAATAGCCATTGTAATTGTATAAATAAGCTCTAGTTTCATCCTGGGTATAAGCATTAAGAACAGCCTGGGCAAAAACTGAAATACTGTGTTTGTATTCAAATTCGCCGTATTTATCGAAAAAATAGTTGGTGATATTGGTATAGGGAATGTAAACATTGGCAATCCCCGCAGTCTCCAGCATGTCATTGGCTACGACATCGGTTTTTAAAATTCTGGTGTTGAATTTTAAATAATTCGAAACTTCCGATTCTGCAAAAAATTCTTCGGGAACAAAACTATACAAGTCGTTGGAAAAAAGGACGTGTAATTCTTCTATTTTTTGCTGAAGAACTTCTTCCTTTTCATAAATAAGTTCTATTTCACCTAATATTTTTACCGGATTATAATCTCTCGGGAAATTCGTTTTTTTATACCAGACGACCTCTTTCTTTTGGGAGTCGAGCATACAAAAAGAAAGTCCATTCAAGCGCACCTGAATGGACAATTTTAATATAGGTTCATTTTGATTGTTAGTCGTTATCGCCATAAATTTTAGGCCAGTTTCCAGAAGTGTTTACCTCTTCCATAGAACCAACTTGTATAAATTTTCCATTTACTCCATCTACAG
>JBAVQO010000155.1:0-2162 GCA_049694135.1 Gillisia sp.
ACGAAACCGGATCTTTAAACTGACTCTGATCAGAAGACTGGGTGAAACTTTGGGCATTTATACAGATAAATGCGCTAAAAAACAGGGCTAGACTCAGGAGATATTTCATTCGAAGTAACTTATTTTCAATATTTGTTGAGAAGGATCTGTGATAGCAAACCGATTATCGGCTCTTAGATTCACAATCCATACAATTTTATTACCAGATTCAAGAATCCATGAATTTTCTTTCTCTGGCAAAGATAATTTTCTGTCTTTAAAAAAGTCGCTTACTTTCTTCTTTCCTTTCATTCCAAAAGGAAAGAAGAAATCGCCTTTTTTCCATTTCCGAAGAGTTAGCGGAAATTTCAGTTTTTCCTCATCTACATAAATAATGTTTTCTGAAGTTGTGGTGATTTTTGAAACCTTCGATATATAGAACTTTCCGGGCGGTAACATAACAACCTTTTCTCCTTCAGGAATATGATATTCTGAAATTTCTGAATCCTCTTTTTTTTCAGTAAGAATAAGCACTTCCCTGTCTTTTATAAGTCGGTGGGTTTCCGAAAAAATCATTTTTCCCGGTTGTGCAGAAAGCAGGCCAAAAACATCGTTCCACTCTGTGAATTTGAAAGATTTCAACAGTTCATACAAAATCGCTTTTGTATTTCGCACTTTTTGAAGTGCCTCGATCTTTAGCTCATATCCAAACTTGTTTTTAGAAACAATTTCCGGATACAGCAGACTTAAATAATCTTCCACCAGCTGAAAACTATCGTTTAGATGCGACTGGGTTTTGGCAAAATTTTGTAATAGCTGCGGATTTATTTCCTCCAGCACCGGCACCACATTATGCCTTATTTTATTCCGAAGATATTTATCGGATGCATTGCTGCTGTCCTCCCGCCACGGAATCGAATTTTGTTCGGCATATTCTTGTATTTGTTTTCTCGCAAAAGGTAAAAAAGGCCGTACCAGCTTGTTATTTTCGTCACGAATTCCTGTAAATCCTTCCAAACCCGTACCTCGAACAAGATTGATGAGAAAGGTTTCAAGATTATCGTTGGCGTGATGTGCGGTAAGAATATAATCGAACTTTAGAGCAGCGCTTAGATGCCGAAACCAGGAATATCGCAGATCCCGCGCGGCCATTTGAGTTGAAATTTTATGTTGGACAGCATATTGGGTGGTATCGAAAGATTCTGTAAAAACCTCTACTTCCAGAGCATCTCCCGTATCTACCACAAAATTTTCATCGGCATCGCTTTCTTCGCCTCTTAAGTTGAAATTACAATGAGCAATGGCAAAATTAAGCCTGGCTTTTTTACATAAATGAGCTAGGACCATACTGTCTAACCCACCGCTTACAGCAAGTAATATCCTGCTGGTTCCTAAAAATGGGAAATTCGTTTTTAAATGATTTTTAAAGTCTTTTTCCATCGAATTTCAAAGATACGAAAGCCCCAAAGAAATTAGTAATTGTTGAAGCTTCTTTCAGGATAAAACTTCTCGCATGGCCTTTGCTTTTAAAAGGCATTCTTCGTACTCCTTCTCCGGCTCTGATTTTGCTGTAATGGCGCCTCCAACCGAAAAGGAAACATATTTTTTTTCAGAATTATAGAGAATACTGCGAATCACAACATTAAAATCGAAATCCCCAAGAGGCGTAAAATATCCCACCGCCCCACTGTAAAGCCCGCGTTTTGTTTCTTCGAGTTCCTCGATAATTTTCATTGCTGAAATTTTTGGAGCACCCGTCATACTTCCCATAGGAAAAGTTGCCTTTAAGGCTTCAACAGGAGATATTTCAGGCTGAAGCTCTGCTGAAATGGTGGAAATTAGCTGATGCACCTGTTTAAAACTATATACTTTGCAAAGCTCTTCGACCTGTACACTTCCTTTTTTAGCGATTTTAGAAATATCGTTGCGCACAAGATCCACGATCATGATATTTTCTGAATTTTCTTTAGGATCCTTTGAAAGTTGTTCTGCAATTAATTTATCCTGCTTTGAATCCCCGGAACGGCGGGCCGTTCCTTTTATAGGTTCTGAAAAAATTCGGGTTCCTTTTTTCTGGAGATACCGTTCCGGCGAAGCAGACATAAGGGTAAATTCATCAAATTTAAGATAGGTAGCAAATGGAGAAGATGAAATAGTGTTTAAATCGCTAAACACTTTGGCGG
>JBAVQO010000156.1:0-2106 GCA_049694135.1 Gillisia sp.
GCAACTGCCCAGAATAAAATCTGCTTGTATGTAGGTAAGACCACTAATCTTCGGGATCGGATTTCCAAACATTTAAAGCTTGGATCACCCACATTGTGGAATGGCAAAAAAAGAAACTCGGGTACCAAGCCAAATACGGTAAGCCAAATGCGTATTGGTTTAGAAACTGTGTTTGATAAGGATATGCTTGCAGAAATAATAGAGAATGTCTCTGTATCCTGGGCGGAGATGGGCAATTACAGCGAGGCAATAAACAGGTTTTTCCTGGAAGATAAAATGATTAGTCATTATAGCCCTTTATTTAATATAGATGTCGAACGGTGATATACAATCAGATTACGAGCCTTTTTCAGAAAACACTGATTTGTGACTTCTGGGTAAGAAGGGAAACAAAGGACTTAAATCTTAACTTTTCTGCTTCAATTTCTCACAACGGCTTACAATAGTCTTTCTTCTTATTTGTTTGCAAGTTGTCCCTATTTTGGGACGGTGGGATAGGCTTTTGATCTTTTTTTATTTCATCAGCTTTTAGCATCCAGTTCTGGGCACAAGCCTGCCAATCCGTGATTGGATGTTTGCCATTTAATTTCCAGCCTATGGATTCATAAAAATTATAGAAATTTTTAGCCTCCTTTAACCCTCTATTTTTTTCTTTGAAATACTCATTGACAACTTGTTCATTTTCTGGACATGTTTGTTTAAAAGAGTTTATAGTACGTTTACTCTTATGTTTATTAAAAGATACCAATTTTTGGACAGGTGCCTGTTCAGATATTGGACAAGTCCTGTTCATTTTTTGATCAGGTTGGGTGTCAAATCTGAACATCTCCACGAGTGAACCCATCTGAGGATTAGTAGAGGGATGGTACTTTAGGTACCCCCACATTTTCAACTCTCGGAGTAGTTTGTGATAGGTAGTCCTGGAATGTATTTTTGCCAATGCCATCACCTTTTTACTATTAATCATAATGGTTAGAGGAAAATGCTTCTGGTTCCATAATTCAAAAAAGGCCAGATATAAACTGCGGTGTGATGATGTGATTTTGGGATCATCCGAAAATTTCCGCAATACTCCGTTCAGATGGCGTATGTAGTTGACCTCACTCACTTTTTTCGGTTTTTCATTTGTATATAAAGGAATAAATGGATGTCAGAGAGCATAGCAGAATATTTTAATAACCGATAGAACTTGATTTAATACCAGCTTCAATCATTTTCTTTAGTTGTTTAACAGCGAATCCTACTTTATTTTGGGGTAGGTGTAATACAGGCAGTTGTAGCCCCGTATTCCGGATCATTTTAAAAGCTATCTTTTTCTCGTGGATTCCCAGATTCCTTAATGATAGAAAATATTGTTTTGGATCTTTGCTCAACATTTTCCTGGCTGAGTAGCTTTCCACATAATTTCGGTTGTACTGGAACATTCTGTCAAAAGCTTTTTCAGAATTCTGGAAAAAACGGTCCCGTTCAAAACCTCGTTTTACCCACTTGCCATGCATCTCCACTTCCGAAGCTATGTATTTACTGCCAGGAGAAAGGCTGTAGGTGTTAGAAGCATCCTTTCTGCTTACGATAATATGAATATGGCTTTGCAGTCCTTCCTTTTTCATGCCCGGTTCAATCAGCTGTCCGCGTATCTTATAAGGAGCATCTCTGATCAGCTTTCGGATGTCATTTTCAATTTGGCGGGTATTCCCGAGAATTTCACCGCGTTCTACTTTTCTAAGCTCATTTTTTAAATGGGCAATTTGTTTGCTGTATGGCTTATTTTCTCGGACAGCCACATCATTGCTTTTGAAGGTTCGCTCATGTTCTATTTTGGCGAAATATTTAATGTCATTGACGATGATAGGCCTGCCGCCAATCTCCCGGTTAAAAGAGCTGGCGTACTCTTTCATGGCTTCACGAACAAAAGCGCGGAGTTTTTCAGGATTATTATGGATGTGTTTTAATTCATACTGGCTGGGACTGATGGTGATGGAATAATATTTAGGTTCTTTGAGTTTCAATTTGGCGGTGTTTCCATCGATCTCTTTGATTACTTCATACGGTCGAATGTTTTCATCGTATTGATTAAAAAAGTATTCCTTGTCCATAGGGCTTTTC
>JBAVQO010000157.1:0-1818 GCA_049694135.1 Gillisia sp.
GGTTCGTATTCCTTACGGGTGAAGTTATACAAGTTATCGGTTCCTCTTATGTTAGAGGCCAGCCAACCGGTATTTTCACCAGGTTTAATTACAAATCCGAAATCGTCATACGCACTGTTCACGGTCGCTCCAAGATTTTTAACTTCTGAAAAATCTCCTTCAGTTTTATAAACATCCAGGTTTCCATATCCCTGATGTCCATCAGACGAGAAGTACAAAGTTCCGTCTTCACTGATAAAAGGGAATTGTTCACGATGCGCAGTGTTAACAGCAGAACCAAGGTTTTGTGGAGTTCCGTAGGTTCCATCTTCATTTACATCTACTACATAGATATCAAAAGATCCTTGAGATCCCGGCATATCGCTGGCAAAATACAATTTTTTACCATCTGCACTAAGGCTGGGATGTTCTGTGGAATATTGGTCACTTGTAAAAGGCAACGCCTCAATGTTTGTCCAGTTTCCATCTACTTTTTGAGCCCGATAAATTCGAATGGTAGCAACTTTTTGGTCGTCTATTTTTACTCTTTTATCGTTGGTTCTGTCAAAATACATGGTGTTACCATCTTTGCTGAAGGTAGCAGAACTTTCGTGAGAATCTGTATTGATTTCCCCGGGAAAAAGCACAATATCGCTGAGCTTTTTGTCTGAACTTACCGTAGCGGTGTACAGATCTAGAGTAGGTTTTTTATCCCACGGATAAATTGGCCTTTCCTGATTTCGGGTAGATGCAAAAACAATTTTGTTATCTCCATAATAAGAAACTCCAAAATCTGAAGCTGCAGCGTTGTTGATTACCTGCTGAGTTTGAAAAACGTGAGAAACCGTAGTATCCAGTTTTTTTCTGAATTCGTCGAAATTCACATCTTTTCCGTAATAATCTGAAAAGTACTTATCGGCTTTTTCGGTGTCGCCAGTGGCCATTAAGGCATTTGCGTAACGAAACTTGTATTCCGGATTTTCAACTTCAGGAGCATACTTCAAGAAAAGAGTTTCATAAGTATTCGCCGCATCTGCCATTTGATTGGTGAAGAAGTAAGAGTCTCCAAGATTTTGAAGTACTTTTTGGTTCTTATCTTTAACCTGTGCATAAGTATCAGCGGCATCTATGTATGCTTTTTGCGAAAAAAAGCGATCTCCTTTTCTGATCTCCGAAGTTTGAGAGAAGCCGGTATAACTTATCAGGATTATTAAAAATGTACTATATAATTTTTTCATGTTGTCTCTGGTTTTTAGAAGAATCTAGGTGATTTATCATATCCTTTCGATAATCCGAGCATATCTAAATCGAATAATAACATAAATTCGTGGGTCCCGTCGTTGTAGTTACCCAAATTGGAAGTGGTATAGTCATACGCATATCCAATTTTTAATTGTGGTGTAACAGCGAAATTCACCAATCCTGTTACAGATTCGTCAAAGCGGTATCCGATTCCTGCTTCCAGGCGGTTGTACATAAGTACGTTTGCGGTAATATCAACCGATAAAGGAGCACCTTCAACTCCACGAGCCATAAATGCTGGTTTCAGCTTAAAATTATCGCTAAGATTGAAAACATATCCTCCCGTAAGGAAATAATGAACATTCTCTTCACCTAACCTTTGCAATCCCTGGTTGTTTTCTAAGTGTTTAGAGGTAAACAAATTAGGGGCAGAAAGTCCCAGGTAATAATTATCTCCAAAATAAAAGGCTCCTACTCCAAATACAGGAAAGGCTTCATTCATATTAGAAAAAGCAGGGTCATTAGGATCTACGATCTCTAGTCCGGCAATAGTGGCGTCGAAAGTAGTAACCCCACCTTTAACACCGAATGACAACT
>JBAVQO010000158.1:0-4931 GCA_049694135.1 Gillisia sp.
ATGAACCTCAGTACAATGTCACCCTGGGATTACGCAAAACTTTTTTCGGCGGAAGGTTGGAAACTTCTGTAGATGTGGAAGATATTTTCAACAGCGTAAATATTCCTATGAGTTCGAAATACCTGAATCAGGACAATTCCTTTTTTGCTATGCCGGAATCTCGATATGTGCGTTTTGGGCTGCGGTATAAATTCGGAAACTTTAAACTGAAGGATAACAATCGCTCCCAGGATGCAGAAGAATCTGAACGACTTAAAACGAAAGAAATTCTGTAAACTGTATCCGGCTGAAATATTTTGATAGAAAACAGCTTCCTTTTTTTATTTCTTCTCAATTGATCTGAAATTCATAATTTTGCAGCATAAAAAATGTAGCTGTGGCCAAAATTGGAGATATAGAGGTAGGAGATTTTCCGTTGTTGTTAGCACCGATGGAAGACGTGAGTGATCCGCCGTTTCGTGCTTTATGCAAGGAACAGGGCGCAGATGTGGTTTATACCGAGTTTATTTCTTCAGAAGGGCTTATTCGCGATGCCGCCAAGAGCGTAATGAAGCTGGATATTTATGAAAAAGAGCGCCCGGTGGGCATTCAGATCTTTGGTGCCAACCTCGATTCTATGTTACAGTCGGTAGAGATTGTAGAAAAATCGAATCCTGATATCATCGACATCAACTTTGGCTGTCCGGTTAAAAAAGTGGTTTCCAAAGGCGCCGGGGCAGGAATTTTAAAAGATATCGACCTGATGGTTTCTCTTACGGAAGCCATGGTAAAACATACCCATCTTCCCATTACTGTAAAAACGCGGCTGGGCTGGGATCATAACTCCATTAAAATTGTTGAGGTGGCCGAAAGACTGCAGGATGTGGGCGCAAAATCTATTGCCATTCACGGGCGTACGCGTGCCCAAATGTATAAAGGCGAAGCCGACTGGGGACCAATAGCAGAGGTGAAAAACAACCCGCGGATGCACATTCCTGTGTTTGGAAATGGCGATGTAGATTCTCCCGAAAGAGCGATGGAAATGCGCGATAAATATGGTCTGGACGGGGCTATGATTGGTCGTGCCAGTATTGGTTATCCGTGGTTTTTCAGAGAAGTGAAACATTTCTTTAAAACCGGCGAACATATGGCGCCTCCCACTCTCGAAGAGCGCGTGCAGGCTGCACGAAGACATCTGCAAATGTCCATAGACTGGAAAGGCGAAAAATTAGGCGTTTTTGAAACCCGGAGACATTATACCAATTACTTCAAGGGAATTCCCCATTTTAAAGAATTCCGCACCAAAATGGTAACCAGCGACGATTCCGCCGATGTTTTTGCCGCTTTCGATGAAGTGGAAAAAGAATTTGCCGGCTACGAATTCGCCTAGAAGGCTTCTCCTGGAAAAGACAGAACTTTATCCTTTTTTACGTATTCAGGGCTTTTTTACTGCGACTGGCGGCGATATAAGAAGCTGAAATCCCTAACAAGCCGATAGTAAAAAACACGATCAGGATGTTAAGAAACTTGATCTTTACCGGGTAGGGCAGGGAAGGAGTGATCATTACCAGAGAATATTGCTGCTGAAGAAACACCAGAATGAGCCCGCAAACAAGGCCAATAATTCCACCTACAATGGTCATTAGGGAACCCTGCAAAAAGAAGATATTTTTAATGGAAAGACTATCGGCGCCAAGATTGTAAAGGGTTTTAATGTTTTCGCGTTTGTCCAGGATTACCATAATAATGGAACCAATTACATTAAAAAGGGCAATTATAAGCACCAGTGTAAAAATGAGGTAAACCGCCAGATTTTCGGTATTCAGCATCTTATAGAGCGTGTCGTTAAGCTGCGCCCGGGTTTTTAAAGACAAAGGAGTGCCAATGGCTTTTTTTATCTTTTCAGAAACCTGGGTGGGATCTGTGCCGGGTTTCAGCTTAAATTCGAGAGACGAAATTTTGTTCTTTTCGAGTCCCAGCAGTTGCCGTGCAAAACCTATGGTCGAAAAAATGTATTTATTGTCGAGTTCTTCGTTTATGCTGTAAATACCGGTTACCACCACATTTTCTCGGTTAAACGCATCGGTTGGATTGGTGATCGCACCTTTTCCGGGTTTGGGAACCATCACCCCCAACAGGTGCTGATAATCGTTTATTCCGAAGGAAAGAAGTCTGGAAATGCCGTTTCCCGCCACTACCTGGTAGGGATTATCGGAAAGCCAGGTGCCATAAACGATCGAGCTGTCCAGGTTGTTCACCTTCCGGTAGTTTTCGTCTACGCCTTTTATAAATGCCGTGTTGTTTTTAGAACGGTACGACAAAAAAACACGTTCTTCAACCACTTCAGAAAAGGAAGCGATTTCCTTTATTTGCTGAAGTTTTCCTTTTTCAGCATCAGTAAAGCTGAAGGTTTTTCCGGTTTTGGGAAAAGCCTTGAGGTCGGGATCGAATTCATTCGAAAAAGAAAGGCTGAAGTCCCGCAAGCCGGAGAAGCCGCTTAATACAATTATAAGGGAAAATGCACCTGCAAACACGCCGATGGCAGCGATAATGGTAATAATGTTGATGGCATTATTGCTGCTTTTGGTAAAAAGATACCGCCGGGCGATGTAGAGCGCGAAATTCAAATCACGATTTTTTTCGACGCGACAATAAATCGGGATCTGAAATAGGGTTTTGTTCTCCTTTCATAGATTTTTCTATCTGTTCGATGTATTCCAGCGAATCGTCCAGAAAGAATTCCATGTCGGGCATGCGCCGCAATTGGTTGCGGGTGCGCTGAGCCAGCTCATGTTTTATTTTATGCTTGATTTCGTTGATCTCGGCAATTAATTCTTTGGCTTTGGCCGGAGGAAATACGCTTAAATATGCCTTCGCGATCGAAAGATCGGTAGTTACCTTCACTTTGGAAACCGAAATTAAAGTTCCCAATTCTCCCGCGTCGCGCAAATGATTTTGCAAAATATCTGCAAGATCTTTCTGCAAAACACCCCCAATTTTTTTCTGTCTGTTCGTTTCCATACTGCAAAAATAGCATATTTAAAATTATCCTATTTTTATAGCATCAAAAAATAAACTCAGCAGTTATGAAGCGCATAGAACATATAGGAATCGCGGTAAGGAATCTTGAGGAAGCCAACCAGACCTATAAAAAAGTGTTAGGGGCAGAGGCTTATAAAGAAGAAGGCGTCGCGGGAGAAGGAGTAAAAACCTCTTTTTTCAGAGTCGGCGAGAGCAAGATCGAACTGCTGGAAGCCACCCGGAGCGACAGCCCTATCGCGAAATTCATAGAAAAAAGAGGAGAAGGGATTCATCATATCGCTTTTCACGTTGATGATATTACAGCCGAAATACAGCGGCTGAAAAAACAAGGATTTGTTTTACTGAACGAGGAACCAAAAAAGGGAGCCGATAATAAGCTGGTGGCGTTTATGCATCCCAAAAGCGCCAACGGGGTGCTGGTGGAATTATGCCAGGAAGTCCCTCCCCAACCCTCCCCGCAGGGGAGAGAGTAGGCCCCACCCCCGACTCTTCCAAAGGGGAGGGAGTTTCGGAATACTTTATTTAAAAAATGCTTGTTAGGTAAAATACAATTCTCTAAATTTGCGCCCTCATTATACCTATTGAGCCGGTCCTATAGCTCAGCTGGTTAGAGCACCTGACTCATAATCAGGTGGTCCCTGGTTCGAGTCCAGGTGGGACCACGAAAACAACCTTGCCTCCGGCAGGGTTTTTTTGTTCCCGCCTGGGCGAGAAGCCCGTCCCGAACGTAGCTTTTGCGAAGTTGAGGGAAGACCATGGTGGGACCACAGAATACACTTTATAAGCCCTATAAACAAATTGTTTGTAGGGCTTTTTTTATTGGAAGGGAAAAATTTTAATCCTGAAAAAATTAACTTTCCCTCATTCTTTCTAACATACGCCAATAGTTAGGGCAAAATCAAAATTTTCAGAATCAAAATTCCGAATCTACCACCAACGTATTGCTATGGCAATAAAATAACATACCTTTGTTTATATTGAGTCTAAATAAAAATAGAGTGTTTTGAAACTATGAAAAGAATACCATTTTTGGGCCGGGCATGTCTCCTATTCTTCGTTATCATCTTCTCTTTCGCTCCGGTTTCTGCCAGGGGAGAGGGAAACAAGCTCCAGAATGTAATCCATCTTCTGGATTATCTTGCCAAAGATTATCCTGGAGCGGTGAGGGATGGTGAGATATTAGACATAGCAGAATACACTGAGATGCTGGAGTTCAGTTCAAGGATTTTTGATATCGCACAGGAAATACACCTGCCTTCAGAATCCCGGCCAGCTATCCTGGCTGATTTAAAGAATTTAAAAAGCCTTGTTGAGAATAAATCTCCCGGTGAAAAAATAAAAGAGTTAGCAGAAAAAGCAAAATGGGCGATCATTAATGCCACCGGCTATAAAGTTACTCCTCTCACCTGGCCGGATGAAGCGAATGGACACAGTTTATATGTCCAGAATTGTCTTCAATGCCATGGGCCAAAAGGAGGTGGAGATGGGAATCTGGCCAGGGATCTCAAACCGGCACCCACAAATTTCTTAAATGATTCTTTAGCGGCCAGGATGTCGCCATTTACAGCCTACAATACCATTAAATTGGGGGTGAAAGGAACCGCCATGCCGGCGTTTAGCCACTTAACAGATAAAGAAGCCTGGGATTTGGCTTTTTATATAAAATCATTGCGATTTACTAAACAAAAAACAGATTCGGTATCCCTCAGAAAAATATTTGATGACGAATATGTCAGGGTTTCATTAAAAAGTGTGGCCATATCATCAGACGAGGAATTGATAAACAAATTCGGGCACGGCGCACAAGCTGAAATCAAACTAAAAGCATTAAGAACGCTTTCCCCTTCAGAGCAGTTGGCGCACTCTGGTTTAGCTCTTGCCAGGGAATATCTTCACCAGGCCATCACCAG
>JBAVQO010000159.1:0-2031 GCA_049694135.1 Gillisia sp.
GATGCAATTCCAAACGCGAAAGACTTTCGGTTTGGAATTGTTGTTTCAGAATGGAACGAAACCATTACCGAAGGGCTTTTTCAGGGAGCCTTTGATGCTATTATCGATAACGGAGTTCTTAAGGAAAACATCGTTCGCTGGAACGTTCCGGGCAGTTTCGAATTGATATATGGTTGTAAAAAAATGCAGCAGAGTTATGAAATGCTCGATGCTGTTATTGCCATAGGTAGCGTTATTGAAGGAGAAACCAAACATTTCGATTTTGTATGTCAGGGAGTTACCCAGGGCATCAAAGATCTTAATATTCTACATGATATTCCTGTTATTTTTTGTGTACTTACCGATCAAAATATGCAACAAGCAATAGATCGGTCAGGGGGAGAACACGGTAATAAGGGTACAGAGGCTGCTATAGCCGCTATAAAAATGGCCCAACTTCGCAAAGACGCCCGTTTTTAGAAGGTCTTTCTTCGGCATTATTCTTGTTCATTTAATTTTGACTGCACAGGCTTCTTATTGTGTGGCTTTTTAAGTAAATTTGAACATCTGTAAAATCCGCTATTTTGAAAATCAGTTTTCTAAAATCCAGAAAGAATACCCGATATAATTACACTCCGCGTTATTATAAAGGGAAAGATCAGGGGAATATTTACGACTTCGATTCAAAATTTCAAAAATACAGAGATACTACCAACAATATCGACTTTGGATCTCAATGGGCCCAGACCCGTTCTACTATGCGAAACCGCGGAAATCGTGAAATAAACAAAACGGTACTCTATGTTATTGTTATTTTGATTCTTATCTTTTTGTGGATTATAGATTTTGATTTGTCCATTTTTGCGAAATATTTTTAAATGAGTGATGTTATCCATCTGCTGCCAGACCACGTGGCCAATCAGATTGCTGCGGGTGAGGTGGTACAACGCCCGGCTTCTGTTATTAAAGAATTGCTCGAAAATTCGATAGATGCCGGAGCTCATGAAATTCAAATATATCTGAAGGAATCTGGTAAAGTTTTAATAAGTGTGATAGATAACGGCTTTGGAATGAGCGTTACAGATTCCAGGCTGAGCTTCGAACGCCACGCTACTTCAAAAATTAAACTGGCCGAAGATCTTTTTAGCCTTAAAACAAAAGGTTTTAGAGGGGAAGCTCTTGCTTCGATCGCCGCCATTGCCCATGTTGAATTGAAAACCAGGAGAGAACAAGACGAGGTGGGAACCTGTATAAAAATTGAAGGCAGTGAGATTATTTCTCAGGAACCCTGTGTTACCTCCAAAGGCACTTCCATAAGTGTTAAAAATTTGTTTTATAATATTCCGGCGAGGAGAAATTTTCTGAAATCCGATACCGTGGAATTGCGGCATATTATAGATGAATTTCAACGGGTGGCCCTGGCACATCCTCAGATTTCTTTCTCATTTATTCATAACTCGTCAGAATTGTTCCAGCTTCCGGCTTCAAATTATCGGCAGCGTATCAGCAATATTTTTGGAGGAAAAACCAACGAAAAACTGGTTCCTGTTGCTGAAGATACCGAAATTGTAAAAATTTCAGGGTTTATAGGAAAGCCCGAATTTGCTAAGCGTACGCGGGGCGAGCAGTTCTTTTTTGTAAATGACAGATACATTAAAAGCGGGTATCTTCACCACGCCATAACCGCGGCTTTTGAAGGATTGCTTCAGGATAAAGCGGTCCCCAGTTATTTCCTTTACCTGCAGGTGGATCCCCACAGCATAGATATTAATATTCATCCCACCAAGACAGAAATCAAGTTTGATGATGAGCAGGCGTTGTATGCCATTTTAAGAAGCGCTGTAAAACACAGTCTGGGGCAGTTTAATGTGGCTCCGATTCTGGATTTCGATCGCGATCCTAATCTGGATACTCCTTACGAATATTCCAATAAACAGGCGTTGCATCCTAAAGTGGAGGTAGATAGAAACTTCAATCCTTTTAGAAAAGAGACCTCTAATTACCGAAAGGATACCGGAAGCTGGGAAACTCTATATTCCGAAATTGACAACA
>JBAVQO010000160.1:0-1527 GCA_049694135.1 Gillisia sp.
AATACCGCAGCCTGTCTTTACCATCACCACGAGGAAAGGGGAAGGCCTAACCGGTTTAAGTATGGGAAAATGGTAGTAAACAATGGTTGGTATGTGTGGCGGGTGAAATACCCGAAGCCTATGTTAAAGGCAAGAGCAAAATGGAATTTGACTCATTTCCTGCTTCTGGTTATTCGTATCAAAAATGGATGGTTTGATAGCGAAAAAGGGGCTTTGAAAGATGCAATGGGTAGGTTTTCTGCCTACATCAGCCTTATCTTTACCCACTTCAATAGAGATAAATCGATTAGAGATAGATGATTGATTTCCTGAATATTCCCAACTACTATTCTTCATACTATTTGTATGGATTTCACGAAAATTTTCAGGTGAGATTTTCTCAAGAAAAGCGTTTCATGAAATTTCACAATCAGCCGATTTTAATTTTCAGGTGGAACAATAAAATAGGAGTCATAGATAATGATGATCCTCAACAGGTAAAAGAGGAATTATATGATTTGGCAGATGTCTATTTTGTCACCAATAAACTCAAAAATGCACCATCTTATCAACGTAAAAAGATAGTACCACTTTTTCCACATTATCCGATAAATAGCTTATCGGTTTATCTGAAGGTGTTTGGGATTAATTGGTTTAAAAACGTGAATTTTAAAGCGGTATTGCAACAGATAAATTCGCTTCGAAAAAGGCCGGTGTATAGAAAGTTCAACTTTCA
Organism: Gillisia sp.; assembly: GCA_049694135.1. GTDB lineage: Bacteria > Bacteroidota > Bacteroidia > Flavobacteriales > Flavobacteriaceae > Gillisia. The sequence continues at coordinate 716 of JBAVQO010000160.1, forward strand.
AAAGAACACCGGAAATTTCGTTTTTTTTGTTTCAAGGTTGTGGAAAAAAGAAGCAGAAACTAACGAGATACGGGCCGCATTTATCCGGACTTGTAAAAATAATGTAAAGATTGACTTCAAAGGGGGTTTTAAAGAGAGGACAGATGGGGAGACGTATGGATATGAACATGAGCTCTGCAAACAAAGTTTCAGTCCAATAACTTTTTCAAAACATAGTGCAAAATCTCTCCTCGGGTTTAACAATCCTGCAGTTTGCGGGGCAGTAAGCTGGCGATTGGCCGAATACTGGAACCATGGTATTTTTGTTCTATCATTTCCATTTAAAATAGATTTACCAAAATATCCAGAACATGAAAAAGAACAATTCTATATCCAACATACTGCGGATTTTCAAAAAATCATAAATAAAGCTTTAGATGATAGAAGTTGGTGTAATTCAATAGCAGAGGGAGGAAATTCGTATTTCAGTAAATATTGTACACCTACAGCTCAGATAAATTATATCTTACAGGAAATGCAGAAAGTTTTATAAAGGAAGAAATAAAGGGAAGTAGGTACAGCTTTAATTTGAAACATTTTCAGGTAAAGATTAAATACTGTCTTACTCGGTTTAGCCCTACAATTTAATCTTATTGGGATGCGATTCGGAGTATTCACACATGTTGAACATAAAAAAAGAGGAATAAAATATCTGGCCTATAGCCCATATGTTCGTGAAATGAATATCTGGCTGAAGCAGGTGGAAGAGGTGGAAGTCATATCCCCCCAAGCCCCCGAAGGGGGAAATTTTATGCCCAGAGAAGCCTATGCAC
>JBAVQO010000161.1:0-2216 GCA_049694135.1 Gillisia sp.
TCTTGGGATTGTAGCTCAAAAGGGCCTGAGTGAATGCATAAGAGAAGAGATAAGGAATCCCGCGGTGAGATTGTTTGCGCTGATTCTTGTTTTTTCGGCGATTGTTATTGGTAATGCCGCTTATGAAGCTGGGAACATTACCGGCGCAGTTTTGGGAATATCGGCAGTTGCCCCTTCTTTTAATGCAGAATTTGCCGGTTTTTCGATAGATCTATGGCCAATTGTCTTCGGAATCATTGCTTTTTCACTTCTGGCTATTGGAAATTACAAAATTCTTGAAAGAATATTCATAGCCCTGGTTTTCTTGATGAGCCTGGCTTTTCTTATCACTGCTTTTATGGTAAAACCCGATGTCCTGGCAATTTTAAAAGGAATGTTTATACCTCAGGGTTCTTCCGCAGGAATTTTAACGGTTATGGCACTCATTGGAACAACGGTCGTACCGTACAATCTTTTTTTACATGCTTCTCTTGTTCAGGAAAAATGGAATAAAACCTCAGATCTTTCCTTCGCGCGAAAAGAACTTACTGCGGCAATTATTCTTGGAGGCCTGGTTTCTATGGCCATTGTGGTTTCGGCTTCTTCGCCTTCGCTTTCAAAAGTAAATTCGGCGGCAGATCTTGCACTGGCTGTAAAACCCCTTTTTGGCGCATATGCTACCTGGTTTATCGCCCTGGGGCTAATGGCTGCAGGAATAACCTCGGCGATTACAGCGCCACTTGCTGCGGCTTATGTTGTTAAAGGTTGCCTGGGGTGGAAGTCTGGTCTAAAATCCAGGAAATTTAAAGCTGTCTGGATGTTGATCTTACTTTTGGGGGTGCTCTTTTCTTCGCTGGAATTAAAACCAATTCAAATAATTCAGTTCGCGCAGGTAGCGAACGGCTTGTTGTTGCCTGTTATAGCTATATTTTTATTCTGGATGGTTAATCGGCCTTCCCTTATGGGCAAATTCGTAAATACCAGAAGACAGAACGTTTTTGCAATCGTTATAATTGGAATCAGTATCTTTTTAGGAGCTAAATCCATTTTTACTGTTATAACCAGATAAATTTCATGAAAACGATACATATAAATTGCGATCTTGGCGAAGGAGGAGGATATGATGCACAAATAATGCCTCTTGTTTCGGCCTGTAACATTGCCTGTGGCGGCCATGCAGGCTCAACAGAATCTATGGAAGCTACTCTGCTGTTGGCTAAGAAAAATGGAGTAGAAATAGGAGCACACCCTTCTTATCCAGATAAAGAGCATTTTGGACGCACTTCTATTTCACTTTCCCCGAAACAGCTTAAAGGAACAATTTATGATCAGATTGGGCAGTTACAGAAGATCGCCGAATCTCATGGAGCACAGATCACCCACATTAAACCTCACGGAGCTTTGTACAATGATGTTGCTAAAGATGCCGGACTTGCCTCAATCGTAGTGGAAAGTATTTTACAATTTGAAGAAAAATGGAAATTATACGCTCCTTTTAATTCGGAAATTTCCCGTCTTGCAAAAGGAAAAATAGAGGTTGTTTTTGAAGCTTTTGCAGACCGAAATTATAACCCCGATTACAGCCTGGTTTCAAGGCAAAAAAGCAGGGCTTTAATCACCAAAAAAGAAGAGGTTTTTAAACACGTTTTTTCAATGTTTTTTGAGAAGGAAATCCGTTGTAAAAACGGAGAGGAAATAGAGTGTTTTGCAGACACTTTTTGCCTTCACAGCGACACACCCAATTCAGTTGAAATACTGCAATATCTTCATAAAAAATTTGCTGAAAATAACATCCGGATTTACAGAAAAAAATGAAGGATTTTCCCAAAATTACCACTATGGGTGAGCGCTCGGTTTTGATTCAATTTGAGCCGGAAATCAGTGAAAATATGCTCGGAAAAGTGTTGAGCATCAAAAAAACACTTCAAGAGAATTATATTAAACAAGAAGTTGAAGTAACAAATACATATAACTCATTATTAATTAGTTATACTTCTGTCATAGAGAACATCTATGACGAGGTTTTAACACTAAAAACGCTGATTTCCAATACTAAGTTAGCAAAATTACCCGAAAGAAAAATTTTTTATATTCCGGTGTGTTACGAGTCGGAATTCGGGATTGATCTTGAGCTGATGTCAACCCAAAAAAACCTGTCGATTCCTGAAATAATCAATCTTCATACCCGCCCTTTTTACACGGTTTATTTTATAGGGTTTTTACCCGGATTTTTGTAC
>JBAVQO010000162.1:0-1901 GCA_049694135.1 Gillisia sp.
GAGCTGAACCGCTTCGATGAATGCTGTGGTTTTGGTGGAACCTTTGCCGTTTCTGAAGAAGCCGTTTCCGTGAAGATGGGAAAGGATAGATTAGCAGATCATCTTGCCAACGGTGTGGAAGTACTCACTTCGGGCGATATGTCCTGCCTGATGCATTTGCAGGGAATTGCTCGAAGGCAAAAGAGTGGTCCCAGGATTGTGCATCTTGCCAACATCCTAAATGGTGATAAATTATGAGTACACATTCAGAGAAAGCAGCGGCATTTATAAAGGATGAAGCCCGTACCAACTGGCATGATAAGGCGCTCTGGCATGTGCGGGAGAATAGGGATAGGGGGGCGTCGCTAATTCCGGAATGGGAACTTTTAAGAGATACGGCTTCCCGGATCAAAGACAATGTGCTGGCCAATCTTGATGATTATCTCATTCAGTTCGAAGCTGAAGCAAAGAAAAATGGGGTTATTGTACATTGGGCTAAAGACGGAAAAGAACACAATGTAATAGTTGGTGAAATTCTGAGAAACAGCAATGCAAAAAAGGTGGTGAAAAGTAAATCTATGCTCACCGAAGAATGCAAGCTCAATGATTTTCTGGAAAAAAACGATATAGAAATTGTGGATACCGACCTGGGAGAACGCATCATTCAAATGAGGAAGGAAGAACCCAGCCATGTGGTTTTGCCGGCCATTCACATAAGAAAAGAAGAGGTTGGTGAACTTTTTCATAAGGAACTGGGAACCGAAGAGGGTAATTCAGATCCCACTTATTTGACCAAGGCAGCCAGGACTCATCTCCGGAAAAGATTCTTTGAAGCTGATGCTGCGATTACCGGAGTCAACTTCGGCATTGCCGAAACTGGTGGGGTAGTGGTTTGTACGAACGAGGGAAATGCCGATATGGGATGTCATTCCGCTCCCGTGCAGATCCATTCGATGGGGATTGAAAAACTTCTGCCAAAAGCTGAGCACCTGGGAGTATTCACGCGGCTTTTGGCCCGTAGCGCTACCGGACAGCCAACTACTATTTACACTTCACATTTCCATAAGCCGCAAGCTGGAAAGCAAATGCATATTGTGATTGTGGATAACGGTAGAAGTGCGCAGCTAGGGAGAGCGGATTTCAGAAACAGCCTGAAGTGTATTCGCTGCGGAGCCTGTATGAATACCTGTCCTATTTATCGGAGAAGTGGAGGACACAGCTATCACGCTACTATTCCGGGGCCTATCGGGGCAATTCTTTCGCCGAACCGCGACCTGAAGAAATATAGTGACCTGCCATTTGCTTCCACCCTTTGTGGTTCGTGCAGCAATGTCTGTCCTGTCAAGATCGACATTCATGAGCAGCTTTATAAGTGGAGGCAGGAGATTTATAAGCATAATGATCTTCCAAAATCTAAATCGATTCCACTCAGGATAACTGCGAAGATCTTTGAACACCCTTCAGTTTTTAATTCCGTGGGAAAGATAGCGCGCAGCTCGCTCAAACATCTTCCAAGGTTCATGGTGTATAATGAATTTAACGCCTGGGGCAAACAAAGGGAGCTTCCCGAGGTGCCTGAATACAGTTTTAAGGAATGGTATAAAAAGCAGAAAGATGAGTAGAGCAGATATTTTAGAGGCTATTAAGAGGAATAAGCCGCAGAGTCTTCCTTTACCGGACCTGTCGGTTTTTCAGCATGAAGTGTCGACAGAAACTCTTGTGGCCGATTTTATAAAGACTTCTACGGGAAACATGAGCAATTTGATAGATCTTACTGCTTCGGAAGTTGATCTGGCTGTTTTTCTGAAAGAATTCATTGCGGAGAATTTTCCGAAGGCTAGCAGATTTTACGATACCCGAAATACAGAGAAAGAGATTCCTGAAAAGATCGACTTTCAGGAGAATATCGATCTTTTCATAGC
>JBAVQO010000163.1:0-1570 GCA_049694135.1 Gillisia sp.
TTTTGAGGGTGAAAAAGCCCAAGAAGCAAAATGGAGAGCCAACAAAATGGCAGAGATGTTCCAGCTTAAAAGAGCTTCTTATAACAATTCTACTCCGCTGATATGATTTCTACTATAGCTGTAATAGCCGCTTTCCTATGGATAGGCTTTGTGTGTGCCATCAGTTTTATGGAAGCCTGGCTAAAATTCCGTGCCCCCGGCGTAACGCTGAGTTTAGGATTGGGAATAGGACGGCTTGTCTTCTCTGCCCTAAATAAAATTGAACTAATAATGGCTTTGACGATTATCGCCAGCTTAGTGGTTGCCAAAAACACGCTTTTTATTTCTCAAAACCTGCTATTTTTTATTCCTTTATTGTTGCTTTTAACTCAAACATTATGGTTACTTCCTACTTTAGACAGAAGGGCAATTAATTCTATAAAGGGTGCTGCACCGGGTAAATCTACGCTGCACTTTTATTATGTAGGCATGGAAATCGCTAAAGTAATTTGTTTGTTTATTTTTGGGATAAATCTTTTTAATGTTTAAGAACATGGATATCCATTCCAAAATAGATCAAAAATATAAAGACCTTGGCGAAAACCCGGAAACGTATTTAAAGGGTCTTTTCCATTCAAAACCTCTCAATTACTGGGATTATATAGAAGTAGAAACACTTCTTTCTCTGCAACGCCCCAGGACGGATTTTAAAGATGAAGAAATCTTTATTATGTACCATCAGGTTACAGAATTACTCTTAAAAATGTTGCTTCACGAAATAAGGCAACTGGTCGAAAAAGAGGATTTTCTAGAAGAGATCTGGCTGGATAAAATCAACCGAATGAACAGGTATGTCACCATGCTTATCACCTCCTTTGACATCATGAAAGACGGGATGAGCTATGATGATTACAGCACATTCCGAACTGCCCTTGCCCCTGCCAGCGGATTCCAAAGTTCACAATTTCGAAATATTGAAATTTATTGTACCCGCCTACAAAACCTGGTCAATCAGGAAGGAAAGCAGCGATTGCCCGCAAAGCCTGGTGTGGAAGATTATTTTGAAGATATCTATTGGAAAGATGCCGGGCAAAATCGGAAGACAGGCGAAAAGACCCTTACCCTGCGGCAGTTTGAAGAAAAATATCTCGCAGGTTTTATTTCCCTTGCAAAACAAGTGCAGGGAAAAACTTTGGAAGATAAATTCCTGCAAATAGAGAATCCATCAGCATCTTTAAAGAGTAAATTGCTGGAATTCGACAAACTTTATAATGTGGAATGGCCGATGGTTCACCTAAAAACCGCTCAGCATTACCTTGACAAAAAAGGTGAAAACAAAGCCGCTACGGGTGGCTCTGAATGGAAAAAATATTTACATCCTAAATTTCAGCAACGTAGATTCTTTCCTTCCTTGTGGCCGAAAGTTGAAAAAGAAGACGAATCCTCTTAAATTTTTCCTCTTTCATTTTCTGTGGGAGCAGTAAATTTTCCAGATATGCTTTTTTTGATTCTTCAGAAAAAGAGCAGTTTCCCTTACATCTTTCCTTTTTTTAATTCCGAGATACGTTAAAATTCTGAAGCACTCTTCTGC
>JBAVQO010000164.1:0-5548 GCA_049694135.1 Gillisia sp.
GTGCACAGTATGGCGATGAATGGCAAGGCGATGCTAATTGTTCAATTTTATGTAGGTGAAGATGTTGAACGATCTTATGTAAAGTTGTACGATGAGTTGGAGAAACATCAAAACATGTTCCCCAAAGGAGTGATGGAACCCCTGGTGAAAACTCGTTCTATTGATGATGTTCCTATGCTGGGCCTCACTCTTTGGAGTAAAACGATGAATGATTATGAAGTGCGGCAAATAGCGGAAGAAGTTACTTCGGAAATTGAAAAAGTAAAAGATGTCGCGATCACCAAGGAAATAGGAGGAAGTGCCCGTGAGCTAAAAGTAATTTTAGACAAAGATAAAATGGCCGAAAATGGCATTGATGCTTTGGGAATCATGCAAATGATCCAGGCAAATAACACTCAATCCCAGTCTGGAAGTTTTGTGAAAAATGATCAGGAATATTTAATAACCACCGGCCAATTTTTACGCACACAAAAAGATGTTGAAAACCTGGTTGTGGGAGTAAATAAAAATATGCCTGTTTATTTAAAACAGGTCGCAAAGATTCAGGATGGCCCATCCACTCCCAAAAGCTATGTTTCTTTTGGCTATGGAAAAGCAACTAAAAAATTCGAGGATGCGCAATCAGAATATCCCGCGGTAACCATTTCTGTATCCAAAGTAAAAGGCGCTGATGCCATGAAAATTGCGGATAAGATCCTGGAAAAAGTTGAACATTTAAAGAAAAATTTAATTCCTAATGACGTACACGTTGAGGTAACGCGGAATTACGGTGAAACCGCATCTGATAAAGTGGGAGAACTGCTATTGCATTTAGGAATCGCTATTTTGGCGGTTACCATACTCGTAATCCTGGCGATGGGATGGCGAGGCGGATTGGTAGTATTTTTCTCGGTGCCTCTAACTTTCGCACTCACTCTTTTTAGTTATTACATGCTGGACTATACCTTAAACAGGATTACCCTTTTTGCCCTTGTTTTTGTAGTTGGAATTGTAGTGGATGACAGTATAATTATTGCCGAAAATATGCACCGGCATTTCAGGATGAAGAGATTACCATTTAAACAAGCGGCAATTTACGCGATAAATGAAGTGGGAAATCCTACGATTCTGGCAACCTTCACCGTTATTGCAGCCATTCTTCCTATGGCTTTTGTTTCAGGAATGATGGGTCCTTATATGAGCCCCATGCCTATTGGAGCCTCCATCGCAATGATCTTATCCTTATTTGTGGCATTAACCATTACTCCTTATCTGGGTTATCACCTGCTACGTGAAAAAGAAACCCAGGAACATAAAAAAGAAAAAGGACTGGAAACCAGCTGGGTTTATAAAATATACAATAAGCTCGAACGACCACTTTTGGAAAGCAGCAAGAAAAGAACCGTTCTTTTTATTGTCACGATTGTATTACTAATCGGCTCGATAGCGATGTTTTTTACAGATTCGGTAGTGGTGAAAATGTTACCATTTGATAATAAAAATGAATTTCAGGTAGTAATTGACATGCCAGAAGGCTCAACTCTTGAAAGAACGGCGGCTGTTACCAAAGAGATCGCACAATATGTAGCTTCTGTACCCGAAGTATCGAATTATCAAAACTATGTTGGAACATCGGCACCCATAACCTTTAACGGGTTGGTGCGCCATTATGATCTTCGCGGGGGAAGCAATATGGCAGATATCCAGGTGAATTTATTGCATAAGGGAGACAGGGACTTGCAAAGTCATGATATTGCAAAAATGGTGCGCCCCGAAATTCAAAAAATCGCCAAAAAATATGGTGCAAACGTAAAAATCATAGAAGTCCCGCCAGGACCTCCGGTATTATCAACCATAGTTGCCGAAATTTATGGACCAGATTATCAGGAACAAATTAAAGTAGCCAGGCAGATAAAAGAAATCCTTCATAAAACAAATGATATTGTGGATATCGACTGGATGGTGGAGGATAACCAGATAGAATACAAGCTAAAGATAGATAAAGAAAAAGCAATGCTTAATGGGATTGCGCCTCAACAAGTTGTAGGTAATCTTACTTATTTATTGCAGGAATATCCAATTTCGAATTTATATGATGAAAATTCTGATGAGAGTATCGGGATCGTTCTTGCCCTTGATGATAAGGATAAAACCAGTTTACAGGATATCGAAAATCTAAAAATTCGGGGAAAAAATGGAAATGTAATTCCCGTAAGTGATTTGGTAAGCGTTGAAAAAGACACGTTGCAAAAAACCATTTACAGCAAAGATCAAAAACGAGTAGTTTATGTAACTGCCGATATGGCCGGAACGCTTGAAAGTCCTGTTTATGCGATCTTAGGAATGGGAGCAAAACTCAAAGATGTAAAATTGCCAAAAGGTTATACTCTTAACGAGCTTTACACCCAGCAACCCTCAGATGAAAGCAATTATACAATAAAATGGGATGGAGAATGGCAAATTACCCTGGAGGTTTTCCAGGACCTGGGAGTAGCATTTTTGGTGGTAATTGTTATTATTTATATGCTGATAGTGGGTTGGTTCCAAAACTTCAAGACACCCATTGTTATGATGTTGGCCATACCCCTTTCATTAATTGGGATTGTACTGGGACATTGGCTGTTGGGTGCGTTTTTTACTGCGACCTCATTTATCGGTATGATCGCACTGGCGGGAATTATGGTGCGGAATTCGGTGTTGCTCATAGATTTTATAGAAATCAGGCTCAATGACGGAATCCCCTTAAAACAAGCTATCGTAGACGCCGGAGCCGTAAGATCTACTCCTATTTTGCTAACCACCGGAGCTGTGGTAATTGGAGCTTCCATTATTTTATTTGATCCTGTTTTTCAAGGTTTGGCAATCTCGTTGGTTGCAGGAGCTATAATCTCAACCGTACTTACCCTTCTTGTTGTTCCGCTGATCTATTATGTCACGGAAAGAAAAAAATGGGAGACATCACCAAATGCTTCACCAAAAGAAGAAATTGAAATAAAAGATGATTCTGAGCTAAATGATTGACGGCTAATTCCTGATTCTATGCATCATTCACATTAAACAAAACATATATGAAACTAATAATTATAACCTCCATTAAAGAGTTTGAAAAAAATGTCAAAGACATCTTGAAAAAGTCCGGAATTGAAATTTATTCTTACAGGAACGTGACAGGATACAAGGACATCACCGAGGAATCTGTGGAAAATAACTGGTTCGCAGGTGAAATGAATGAAAATGAATCGATCATGTTTTATGCCTTTCTGGAAGAAAAAAATGTGGATCGGGTTTTTGAATCTGTTAATAATTTTAATGCCACACAAAAAACATCATCAAATATTCATATTGCCGTTTTAAACATTGAAAAATATAATAATTTATAAAATGAAAAATAGAATCGTAAGAGGAATAGCCGGAACTTTTATTTTAATCAGCCTGATACTGGCCGTGTATGTGAATATCAATTGGCTTTGGTTTACCGCATTTGTAGGTGCGAATTTGTTACAATCTTCCCTGACCAATTGGTGTCTGATGGACAAAATTGTAGCCAAATTGGGAGCAAAAGATTAGGTTTCTTCATTTCAAAAAGGACTAATAGGATAATTGGAAGGTATATAGAGTATATACCACAAATAAAAGCTTATTTCTTCCTTTTTAATGAATAAAGATCTTTACGGCGGTCTTTCATATTTCGTACGCTTCCGAAGTTGTGGATCTCCTTAAGCAAGTCCAGATCTACATCTACCAGCAGTGTGCTTTCTGTATTGGGTGTGGCTTCCGCTTTAATTCCGTTTACAGGAAAAGCAAAATCTGAAGGTGTAAATACCGCGCTTTGCGCATACTGGATATCCATATTATTTACTTTGGGCAAATTCCCGACGGAGCCGGCAATGGCAACATAGCATTCATTTTCAACCGCCCGCGCCTGACCACAAATTTTCACCCGGGAATATCCGTTTTGAGTATCGGTCATAAATGGCACAAAAAGAATGTTCATCCCTTCTTCGGCCAGCAGTCTTGAGAGTTCGGGGAACTCGACATCATAACAGATAAGTACACCTATTTTTCCGCAATCGGTGTCGAACGTCTGTAGCTTGCTTCCCCCTTTCATTCCCCAGAAGGATTCTTCAGAAGGCGTAATATGAAGCTTTTCATACTGTTCCACACTTCCGTCGCGGCGGCACAAATAGCCAACATTGTGCATGTGTCCTTCCACGGCCAGTGGCATACTTCCCGTAATAATATTGATGTTGTAATTAATGGCGAATTCCCGAAAGGTTTCCAGTAAACGTTCTGTATAAGAAGACAAACCGCGAATCGCTTCGGCTTCGTTCATGTGATTGAACTGCGCCATAAGCGGCGCATTAAACAGCTCTGGAAAGAGTATAAAATCGCTCTGATAATCGCTTACGGCATCTACAAAAAATTCTATCTGGGACACCAGCGCGTCATAGTCCTTAAATAAACGCATTTGCCACTGAACCAGCCCAAGGCGCACTACCGTTTTCTTGGTATCTATAAGTTTTTGCTCCTTCGTGAAATAGATGTTATTCCACTCCATGAGCGTAGCAAATTCCTTACTCTCATGATCGCCCGGCAGATAATTTTTAATGATCTTCTTTACGTGGAAATCATTTGAAAGTTGAAAAGAAAGCACCGGATCGTGAATCTCTTTCAGCTTTACCTTTTCAATATATTGTTTGGGAGAAAGTTTTTTGGCATATTCGGCATAATTAGGTATTCTGCCTCCAAAAATAATAGCTTTAAGATTCAGCTGTTCGCAAAGTTCTTTTCGGGCTTCGTAAAGCCGACGTCCCAAACGCATCCCTCGGTATTCAGGATGTATAAAAACATCGATCCCATAGAGTACATCGCCATTTTTGGAATGCGTAGAAAAATTTTCTCCGCCCAAAATCTCTTCGTAGGTATGATCTTCGTCGAACTTATCGTAATCTACAATAATAGAGAGTGCACAACCCGCAATTTTATCATCTATAACAATACAAAACTGCCCGTCGGGAAACTTGTTTACCAGTGTCTTGATTTCTGCCTTACTCCAGTACTCATCTGGCATGGCGCTATAACTTTTGATCATGGAGATCTTTAGCTCTTCATAATCCTTTACCCGTAAATTCCTTAACTCTATCTTCGCTGAATCTAACACTACATTATCATTTTTAGAAAAGCAAAGATACAGTGTAATTAACTCATTTTAAAAGAATTTGAATAGTGCGTATTTATCGGCTAATCAATTAAAAATAATGGCACAAAAAGATCAGATCTCTATAAGATTATTTTTAACTGCAAAAAGCACCAGGCCTACACGACTTTTTACCTCCAGTTTCTGAAAAAGATTTTCCCGATATCCATCAATAGTTTTTGGACTTAAATTCATTTTTGCCGCAACTTCTTTATAGGTCATTTCTGAACAGGCGTAATTTAGAAATTCTTCTTCACGCGGAGTTAAAATCCCAGCTAAATCGGGTTTTAGCTCCTTATTCATGGCATTAGAAACCTCTTTATTAAAGTAGTAACCACTTTTAAGGACAGCACCAATAGCTTTTATAAATTC
>JBAVQO010000165.1:0-4013 GCA_049694135.1 Gillisia sp.
TTACCCGCCGTTCTGGCACCTACAAAAGCGGCTATCTTACCACTGGTTAAAAAAGATGGCCTTCCGGAATTGGCACAGGAAATAGTAGAGGAGTTAAAATGGGATTTTAAGGTACAATACGACGAAAAAGATGCTATTGGAAGAAGATATCGCCGCCAGGATGCTGCAGGAACTCCTTTGTGCATCACGGTAGATCATGATTCTTTAGAAGACAGGTCCGTTACCGTGCGATATCGCGATAGTATGGAACAAAAAAGGATTCCTATCGCAGAACTGGCACAAATTGTTCAGCAGGAAGTAGATTTTAAAATCTGGATGAAATCTTAACTCAAAAGAATCTTTGGCGAAAGCCGGGGAAATAAAAAGCGGATTTTTATATTTTGTTGATTTCTTTTTAGGGTTAATTGACTATTTTTAAGCTCTTGAAAGAAATGAACTATTACCGCGCTTTATGATCAAAAAAATATTCTTTTTTCTGTTTTTGCTAAACATATGTCTTGAAGCGCAGGCGCAGAAAAATGAAAAAGCACATCCCGTCTATGTTGATTCGGCCAAGGCAATTGCTGTTCCGGCTCTTTCTCAGCATAAACTTATAGCTCCCTCGACAGAATTTAAGGAGGTGAATGAAAAGCAGCGGGGAATAAATAAAATAGTTCCGGGCAAGGGCCTGCCAAAGACCATGGACCAGACCCGCCAGGCGAAGTTTGGTAAACTTCCCGGGAAAGCACCTTTATTTACTTTCGATGCGGCCAAAACACGTTCTACGCCTTCAGATCCTACCGGCGCCGTCGGTCCGAATTATTATGTGAACGCCTATAATATGGCTTTTTCCATTTTTGATAAAAGTGGCAACCAGCTAATGCCTCCGGCTTCTTTGGCAAGTATTGGCGGCGAATTCACCAATGAGACTTTAGGAGATCCTATTGTTCTTTACGACGAATTTGCCAACCGCTTTTTAATCACTCAGTTTAGCGATACACCCGAAAGCTTTTTAGTAGCTATTTCCAAAGGTCCGGATCCTTTACACGATGGCTGGTATACCTACAGGTTTCCCACCAATGGTGCTCTACCAGATTATCCAAAGATCTCAGTCTGGAGCGATGGATATTACGTAACGACTAACAAAGATGCAAACTCCGCCAGTACAAGCCAGGTGGTATATGTTTTTGAGAGAGATAAAATGCTGAATGGGCAGACTGCACAGGTGGTTTCCTTCCCTTTGCCGGGGATAAATACTAACGGATTTTACAGCCCGGCAGGATTCAATGCAGAAGGAACGGAAATGCCACTACGGGGAAATGCTCCCATTATTTTTATGCAGGATGATTCCTGGGCGGGTGTTTCCGAAGATAATTTAAAGATATGGACTCTGAATGTAAATTGGAGTAATCCCGGCGCTTCAACTATTCAGGAATCTCAGGAATTAGGTGCAGCTAGTGGAGTGAGCCCGTTTATAGCAACTTTTGACGGCGGGGGGTTTTCCAACCTTTCACAACCCAACGATGCTCCCGATGTGGACGCACTGCAAGCCACTATGATGTATATGACACAGTACCGAAGATTTGCAGATCATAACTCGGTGGTTATGAATTTTGTAGTGGATATAGATCCAACAGCTGCGGAACATGCTGGTATTCGCTGGTACGAACTACGACAATCCCCTCAGGGCGGGCCCTGGAGTGTTTACCAGGAGGGTACTTATGCACCCGATAAAAGCGATAGATTTTGCGGAAGTATCGGAATAGACACTAAAGGTAATATAGGTCTCGGCTTTACCATCCTCGATGATAGCCAGGAAACGCCTATTTTTCCTTCTATTCGATATACGGGACGTTATGCGAATGATCCCAAAGGAAAAATGACGGTTCAGGAAACCAGTATTGTAGAAGGGCATAGTCCCGACCCTTCCAGCAGGTATGGCGATTACGCACATTTAACGGTGGATCCTTCAGATGGAGTTACTTTCTGGCATAATGCGGAATACTTTGATGGCATAGACAGAAAAAATAAAGTAGGAGTCTTTCGTCTTGCCGCCGTGGCAGATACAGATGTGGGAGTTATAGCACTTGTTCATCCAAAAAATGCTACTCTTTCGGCTTCTGAACAGGTAACCGTTACCATTCGGAATTTCGGAAAAGATGCGCAAAGCAATATTCCGGTTTCGTATAGCGTCGATGGCGGAAATACCATTACAGAAACTTTTACCGGAACCGTTGCGCCCACCAGTTCTGCAGATTTTACCTTTAGTGTTCCCGCAGATCTTTCCGTTATTGGGCAAACGTATGAAATTACGGCTTCCACCGCGTTACCGGGAGACAGCCAGCCAGAAAATGATTCTTTTACAACTTCAGTAAAAAATCTTTATCCTAAAGATGTTGGAGTTACTTCTATTGATGCGCCTTCCACAGGATTGTCCTTTTCTTCTTCGGAAGAGGTAACGGTGACTGTAGAAAATTTTGGAGGAAAACCTCAAACCGATATTCCCGTTTCTTACAGCCTGGAAAACAACCGGGCGGTTAAAGAAATAGTGCCCGGAACCTTAGGAGTGGGCAAAGATACGGTCTACACTTTTGCACAAAAAGCTGATCTTTCCCGCTTCGGAAGATTTACTATTACAGCTTCTACGCAATTAGAGGGCGATGGCGATCCCACTAATGATGCTACCACAAAATCTGTGGCTAATCTGGATTGTATTCCTGAAGGATCAGACTGTTCCAGTTTTGGAGACGGAATCTCCTATTTTCAACTGGAAGATATTCTAAATGAAAGAATTCCCTGTACTACGGGTTATGCAGATTATATTGGATATTCTACAGATTTGGATCGTTCTAAAGGCACTTTTACGGTCACCGTTAAAACTTTATACGATAATCCGCAGGATGAGAAATTCTCGTTGTGGATCGATCTGAACGATAATGGAAAATTTGATGATAAAGAACGGTTGCTTTCCGATAAGCCGCTTCCTGCTGCCAACACACCTTTTTCATATGATTTCGATCTTCCTGCAGATGCGCCCCTCGGCGAGCATTTGCTGCGCATTCGCGCCGGAGACACTTCCTTTAACGGCGATTTGAATAATCCCTGCAGCGTAATGGATTATGGAAATACCCAGGATTATTCGGTGAAAATTGTAGATAGTTCCCTAAGTCTTAACGATTTTCTTTTGAATGAGGCAAATCTTATAATTTCAGATCAGGGGAATGGTATTTTTAGAGTGTATTTAGAAACAGATTTCCAGGAACCTCTTCAAATAACCGTGCATGACATTTTGGGCCAAAAAATGCTTCAGGCCAACAACATCGAAAATAATGGTGAAGGTTACCTGTATGAGTTCGATATGTCTTATGCTGCAACAGGAGTTTATTTACTAAGAATAGGAACTCAAGAAGTGGGACGTGTAAAGCGTTTTATTGTAAAGTAAATTTTTTCTGATTCGTAAAAGAGGCTTCAATTCCTTATTTTAGTTGCAAAATTTATCGATGAAGATTATCTCCTACAATGTTAACGGGATTCGAGCGGCCGTAAAAAAGGGTTTTATGGAATGGCTGCAACAGGCCGATCCCGATGTGGTGTGTTTACAGGAAATAAAAGCCACTCCCGAACAACTGGACCTCAGTATTTTTGAAGAGGCCGGGTATGACCATTATTGGTATCCGGCACAGAAAAAAGGATACAGCGGGGTTGCCATCTTAAGCAAACATAGACCCAAAGAAGTAGTATATGGCACAGGAATAGAATACATGGATTTCGAAGGCCGGAATCTTCGAGTGGATTTCGAGGATTTTTCGGTTATGAGTTTGTATTTGCCTTCGGGAACCAACAGGGCACGTTTGGAACATAAATTCCGATATATGGCAGATTTTCAGGCGTATATTAATGAACTCAAGAAGGAAATTCCGAACCTAATAATCTGCGGAGATTACAATATTTGTCATCGGGCTATCGATATACATGATCCTGTAAGGCTTCAAAATACCTCGGGATTTCTTCCGGTGGAACGCGCGTGGATAGAC
>JBAVQO010000166.1:0-1574 GCA_049694135.1 Gillisia sp.
GGGACAAATTTCCGTTGCCGAAGCTGTAGCAGTAACTTTGGGCCCCGACAAAAGAGAGAAACTTATTTGTTCCTCATTTGTACAACCATCGTTACTCTGTAATGTGATATAATAGGTAACTCCAATAGTATTGCCCGAGTCATTATATAGTTTTTCTTCTATTTTTCCGGATCCTGATGCGGCTGGATTATTTAAAAAAGCATCTCTGCGCCAGCTTATAGAAACATTGCTCAAGTTGCTTTGAAGATCGTGTGATATCTCTTCTCCATTACAATGTTCTCCAATGGGGTTATCTATAAGTTGAGGTTCCGGTTGAACATCCACTTTTATTTCCTGTGTAGTGGAACATCCATTTGCTGTCTCCAGTGTAAAATTGTAGGTAGCCGTAATTTTACTTGTTCCTGTGTTGACAAGTGTTTCGTTCGGATTTTCTATGTTTTTGTCATCAGACTGATTAGCTGCATTATTTCCTACTGCTGCTCTTGTCCAGGATATAGTGGTGCCGTCAATGCTGCTGACAGGAGTAAAATCAAAATTAGATCCACTACATATAGAAGAAGGGGCATCTTCTGTATTAACGACAGTTGGTGTAAGCTTTATAACGTTTGCTTCTGCAATTACATAACATCCTGAAGAGGTTGTGCCTTTTATATAGTAAGTTCCAGCGCCCACATTAGAAGGATTGGAGAGCGACGAAGAAGCAGCGGCATCTGTGAAATAAGTATAAGTTAATCCAGAAGTGGTATTTCCGGATTTGATAGTGGGATCGGTTAAATCAACGAATTCAACACATTCAGGAATAGTTATTTCTAAAATAGGTGTAGGATTAACGGTAACCGTCGCAGAAATTGGTGTTCCTGTACATCCGTTCGCTATCGGCGTAACAGTATATTTTACCGTTGCTGGTGAGTTGGTATTGTTAGTAAGTGTCTGTTCTATCTTATTGCCCGACCCATCAGAAGCGCCGGTAATACTTCCAGAAGGAGAAATTTGAGCGACAGTCCAGTTAAAAGAGCTTCCTGTAACTGCGCCAGAAAGATCAAGACTTGTAGTTCCGCCGGAACAAATTTGTTGGTTTGCAGGAGAGATTGAAACCGTAGGTGTGGGATTCACTAAAATATTGTAAGTCACAGGATCTCCCGTACAGCCATCTGCGGTTGGAATAATGGTAATTGTTGCATTTCCTTTTAGGGCGGTAAATGAAGGTATTTCGGTGACTCCTGTTTTATTTGTTAAACCTACCGAAGCGCCTCCTGTAATATTATATTTAATTCCGGAAGGGGTGCCGCTTAAGATAATGGGGTCTGTTGCAGTTCCATTACAATAAACTTGATCCTCGGGTGCAGTTACTGTGGGATGTGGTTTTACCGTTATAGTGAAATTCACAGGAATTCCATCGCAGCCGTTGGCCGATGGAGTTAAAGTAATATGGGCAACTTGAATATCTGTGGTATTGTTAATTGCTGTAAATGCATCAATATTTCCTCTTCCGCTTTCGTCCAGCCCTATAGAAGTATTATCGTTTATCCAGTCTTTTTTTGTTCCGGAAACAGAGGCTCCCGGAAATTTTATCT
>JBAVQO010000167.1:0-1793 GCA_049694135.1 Gillisia sp.
AGAGATACCACTTCTCCTACCTGGCAGTATTCCAGATTTGTAGGTGATGTAAATGCTTTTACTCTCAATGGAATTGTAATAGACAATTACTTTTTTGGGGTTGCTGCCGTTGGTAAAGACGGGCACGAAAGTGTAGTAACTTTTCCTTCAGGAGTTTTCAGGTAAAAACTTCTTATCGCAAAAGATTTAAAACGCCGGCAGCAGCCGGCGTTTTTTTTCAATATCAGCAAAACTATTTTAATGCTTAATTAACAATACTTTATAGGAACCTTAATTAAGATTGGACTATCATATCCCTAATTTAGAACAACAATTTAAAACCAATCAATAAATTAGAAATTATGGCAGAAATTAAAATAAGGAAGAAAAGACCCGTATGGCCGTGGATATTACTTGTGTTAATTGTAATAGCGGCATTAGTTTATTTTCTGTTCTTTACAGGAGAAAACGATAATGACGATGCAGAGTACGACAATTCACCTACTTCTGAACAAATCGACAACGGGGAAGGCGCAACTACCAACGAGGGTGCGATGGACACCAATTCCTGGGACAGCACTCAAACATCTGGTAACCAATATCAGGATTCGTTAACAACCTATTCCACCGTTTTTTCCGGAGATATAAAATCTGGCGCCGATGTAGATATAAAACCCGAAAACGTGAACAGGGCATTAATAAATCTTATAGATGCCGTTCGAACCAAAGCTCTTCAAAAAAACGTACAGCTTTCGAACGATCTGAAACAGGAACGGGAAAAAGCCGTTTCCCGATCTCAATCTGCCCAGGACACGACCAGCCAGGCAGGATTCGTTAAAAACACAGGTACGTCTATAGTAAGCGCCCTTCAGAATATTCAGAAAAAAGAATATTCCAACCTTTCCGATGAGGTGTCCAACCTTCAGAATTCTGTTCAGAAGATAGATGCTTCAAAAAGTATAAACAATCAAAATCATACCATTAACCAGTTTTTTGACCGGGCAGTGAACCTGCTTAGCAAAATGAACCAATAGAAGAAAGATTATGAAAAATAGAGAAAAGCACCTGTATTACCTGGAAGAACTCAAAGATTATGAAGTCGATAGCCATTATGAAGATGTGCGAGGCTGGCCGGTAAAGGATCGCGACAATCGCGTGATTGGAAAAGTGGATAATTTACTGGTAAATAAAGACCTTGAAAGAGTGGTATATCTCGATGTTGAAGTAGATGATACAATTATTGAGGCCAATCACGATCCCTACGGAAGACCTGCAAATCAGGATATAAAAGAATTCGTGAATAAGGAAGGCGAAAATCACGTAATTATTCCTATCGGGATGATCGACATTAATACCGACAATAATTTCGTTTATACAGAAAGTATCGATCATCAGACCTTTGCTGAAACGAAACGAATAAAAACAGGTGCAGATATTGACAGGGATTACGAGGTAATTGTACTGGACTCGTATACCAGAGACAGAAATAGTGCTGATCATTTCTCTAAAACCGATTATAACTCAAATGAAGATTACAAAGAGTCTGCCTACCGCGCAGATAGAGAAAGAACAGAGAACGCAGATCATACAGTAACATATGAAGAAATGGAACGACAAGATGAGGAATACAGCAACGAACGAAAAAATCTGGTGGAAGAAAGAAGAAGGTTGCGCCACGAAAGACTAAAATTAGAAGAAGAAAGAAAAAAACTGGAAGCCGAGAGAAAGAAACATTCGCCGACTCCAGGACGGGATGACGAAGATGACCGGCAAAGAAGGAAAAATGCTACGGGAGATCCCTTTTACGACCGCGA
>JBAVQO010000168.1:0-3157 GCA_049694135.1 Gillisia sp.
CGTAAGCACTGCTGAATTTTTAGCTGAAATGCAGAAAACTTCAGGAAAAGATTTATCAGATTTTAGAAAAAACTGGCTGGAACAGTCGGCATTTCAGGCAACAGATGCGCTCAATTCCCTCAAAAAGTCAGAGTTTATTAAGACTTATATGAATCTTGCCGCTTTAAAAGAAGTACCTCTGAAACAAAAATATGAACAGCTGGATAAGGCGCTTGATTTTCCGGTGAACGATTATGTGGGACAGGAAGCGGTTTACCAGTTAAAGGGAGATTTTTCTGCACCTGCCCTGCAACTCTACAAAAAAGCCTTTGAAAGCGGTAATTTATATGTAAGGCAGGCTATTGCAACCAGTCTTGATACCATTCCGAAGGAGCTAAAATCTGATTTTGTAAGTCTTTTAAACGATGCGTCCTACGTAACTATAGAAAATTCCCTTTTTAAATTATGGCTTCAATATCCGGAAGAAGCTTCGGTGTGGCTTCAAAAAACCCGGAACGTGGAAGGTTTTCCGAATAAAAATGTGCGGATGTTGTGGCTCACGATCAACCTGGTAAGCCCGCAGGTGGCGCCGGGGAAAACAAAAGAATATTATAATGAACTTTCCGCCTACACGCACTCTTATCAGCCCTATGAAGTTCGGGAGAACGCCTTTGGATACCTGTATCAGATCAATGCTTTTCGCGATCAGAACTTAATAGATCTGGTTGAAGGGGCGCAACATCCTGTTACAAGATTTAGAAATTTTTGCAGAGAACTGCTGGATAAACTGCAGGAATCTCCAGAATATCTTTCGAGATTGAAAGATCTGAAGAATGAACTTTCTTCTGAAGATTGGCAATTTCTAAACAAAAAGCTCAAATAATGCGGGCCCTGGTGATATCCGGAGGAGGGAGCAAAGGCGCATTTGCGGGGGGAGTGGCACAGTACCTAATCGAAACTCTGGGTCGGGATTACGATTTGTTCCTTGGTACTTCTACCGGAAGTCTTCTTATTTCGCATCTGGCTCTGGGTAAAACCGAAAAGATCAAAAAAGTCTACACCTCGGTTAACCAAAGCAGCATTTTTAGTAATCGCCCATTCCTGATTAAAAAGAAACATGGTTATGAGCAAATAAGCATCAACCATTTTAATGTGGTTCGGAATTTTATTGCAGGTAAAAAGACCTTCGGAGAAAGCCTGAGCTTAAAAGAACTTATTAAAAAAACCCTTACCCCATCGGAATTTGAAGAACTCAAAAACGGTCTCAAAGATATTGTGGTAACCGTGTCTAACCTTTCTCTTAACGAAGTGGAATATAAATCCATACGGGATTTTAGTTATGAAGATTTTTGCGAATGGATATGGATTTCCTGTAACTATACACCTTTTATGAGCCTGGTACAAAAGAATGGTTGCGAATATGCCGACGGCGGTTTGGGTTCCATGGTGCCTATCGAAGAAGCCATAAAACGTGGAGCAACAGAAATTGATGCGATTATTCTTAAGACTGAAGTAACCTATTTTAATCGCCTGCCCTCTAAAAATGTGTTTTCCCTGATCACGAATTTGTTCGCCTTTATGCTGGACAGAATTGAAAATCAGAACATCCGTATAGGGAAATTCGCTGCGGCAAACAAAGACGTTATTGTGAATTTCTATTATACTCCGACGGTTTTAACAACGAATTCGCTTATTTTTGATAAAGAGAAGATGGAAAGCTGGTGGGAAAGCGGCTACAGTTTTGCCCAGCACAAGAATGATGAACTTAACTTAATAGAACCTTAATGCGAGCACTTGTAATCTCGGGAGGTGGCAGTAAAGGCGCATTTGCAGGCGGTGTCGCTCAGTATTTAATGGAGGAAGAAGGCAAAAAGTATGACCTTTTTCTGGGAACCTCCACGGGCAGTTTACTCATTCCGCACCTGGCCGATGGGAATATCAAGAAGGTGTACGACATTTATACCAACGTAAACCAGCGCAAAATTTTTAGTATCAATCCTTTTATTGTAAAAAAGAAAGAGGGTCGTGAATACGTAACCATCAACTATTTCAATATGTTCTGGCAGTTTATTAAGAAGAAGAGGACCTTCGGCGAAAGCAAAAACCTGCGTAGGCATATAAAAAGACATTTTTCTGAAGAAGATTTCAACATTATAAAGAATAAGGCGAAAGATGTGGTAGTAACGGTTTCTAATCTTTCCCGAAACCGGGTGGAGTATAAATCTATTCACGACTTTAACTATGAAGATTTTTGCGACTGGATCTGGATAAGCTGCAATTACATTCCGTTTATGAGCCTGGCCACCAAAAACGGCTACGAATATGCCGACGGAGGACTAGGTTGTGTGGTTCCCATAAGAGAAGCCATCCGTAGGGGTGCGACCGAAGTGGATGCCATAATTCTTGAAGCCGAAAATATGGAATACAATAAAGTACTGGGGAAAAACCCTTTTTCGCTAATGATCAACCTCTTCGGATTTTTGCTGGACCAGGTGGAATATCATGATGTGGTGGAAGGGAAACTCGCCGCACTAAATAAAGAAGTCAAGCTCACTACCTATTATACTCCTGTGCAGCTTACCGAAAATTCCCTTGTTTTCAATAAAAAAGCCATGGCGAAGTGGTGGCAACAGGGTTTTGATTACGCAAAGGAAAAAAATGCGCAAAAAAAGCCGGAATCTCATCTGGCTTACAAAACTTTGTTATAGCTAAATTATATTCTTTACTTCTTTCTTAAGATAACCCAACGCTGCTTCGGTAGGATCTGTCTGTTCCATCAGGTTCGATAAAAGCGTTTCTCTCAGGTCGCCGGCAGACCGGCAATTTTCAGATTGAGCTGTTTTTCGAATGATATTGATGGCGGCATTTTTAGAAGTGCGAATTACATTCCAACATTCTGAAGTCAGGTAAATTTGCTGGGCAATGTTGTGTTCGAATTCCTGTTCTATAGTGCGTATCAGCAAATTTTCATATTCCTTTGTTTCCAGATGGGCGGGTTTTATGCGCATAAGAATTTTTCCGAAGGATATTCTTTCCAGAAAAAGCGCCATTCTTTCATACGCCTGCAACCGGATGGGCAATGCTGTTTTTTGATTATCCTGCCGCAGTAAAAATCTTCGCCTTTTATCTTCGTTGGCGATGTGCATTTTAAAAAAATAATAAGAAACCAGTCCTACTA
>JBAVQO010000169.1:0-4951 GCA_049694135.1 Gillisia sp.
TAATTAACCTTTATGACTTTCAGTCAGGATTTTCTAAAATATTTAATTGCAGGAATAATTCTTTTGATAGCAAGTTTTTATTCGGTGTTTTACATCCTGAAGAAAATCGGCAAAGATCCCAGTAATATACTTCCTGTTAATTTTGCACATAGAGTAAGAGCTCCGCTGGTAATCTTTTTAATTTCACTAATCCTGAAAATTGCCGTTATTGGCGATCTTTTTAGATATGATTATACCTCTATGGTCATGGGCCATATCAGCACCATCGGCTTTATTGTAAGTATTGCGTGGCTGCTTATTATAATGCTGAAGGTTTTTAAGACACGGGTATTGCGAAATTACGACGTTTCTACCTCCGATAATTTGAAGGCAAGAAAGATATACACCCAGTTTATGTTGATGGAAAATATTATCATTTTCATCATCGTGATTTTATCACTGAGTATCATTCTTATGAGTTTTCCGGGTATTAGGGCCATTGGCGTAAGTCTGTTAACTTCGGCGGGAATTGCGGGAATCATAATTGGTTTGGCTGCCCAAAAAGCCATCGGCACCATCCTGGCCGGAATTCAAATAGCTTTTACACAACCTATCCGGCTTGAAGATGTTGTTATTGTTGAAGGGGAATGGGGCTGGATCGAGGAAATTACTCTTACTTATGTAGTGGTGCGAATTTGGGATAAACGCCGTTTAATAGTGCCCACCACTTACTTTATAGATCACACTTTCCAGAACTGGACAAGGACCTCTGCCGAAATTTTAGGTACGGTTTATATTTATACAGATTATCGGGTTCCCGTAGATAAATTGAGAGAAGAACTGACACGGCTGCTAGAAAGTACAGCGCTTTGGGATAAAAAAGTGAATGTGCTACAGGTAACCAACGCTTCAGAAAAAACCATGGAAATACGGGCTCTTATGAGTGCCAGCGATTCTCCAACGGCCTGGGATCTCCGGGTATTTATACGTGAAAATCTCATAAAATTTCTTCAGGAAAATCATCCGGAAGGATTACCGAGAACGCGGGTGAGTCTGGAGCAGGAAAAATCTTCTGAAGGTTTAGACTTCTAAGTAAACTGTTGCCTAGATGGCACCTGTTATAATGTTTTCTTCAGAAATATAACCCATACTAAAGTTCGCGGCAGTCTCTATTAAGGCAAGATGAGAATATGCCTGCGGAAAATTCCCCAATAATTGTTTGGTATCAAAATCTATGTCTTCGCTAAAAAGCCCCAAATGATTGCTGTAAGAAAGCAATTTTTCGAACATCGCTTTGGCCTTTTTCACTTCTCCTATTTTATAAAGACTGTCTATCAGCCAGAAAGTACAGATGGTAAAGGAAGAAGTAGGTTTCCCAAAATCATCTTTGTTTCGGTATCTGTACATCAGCCCATCTTTACAGAGTTCTCTTTCGGTAGCCTGCACTGTACTGATATATCGGGGATCCTTTGCATCTACAAAACCGTACATTTCCATCAGTAAAGTGGAAGCATCTAAATCGCGGGAACCGTAGTACTGTGTGTACGCCTGGATTTCCTCATTCCAGCCTTTTTCATAAATATCGTTGTAAATATCTTCGCGAAGAGATTTCCATTTGGAATCATGAATTCCCATTCTAAGAATTTCCCCGATCTTTATAGCACGATCTACCGCCACCCAGCAAAGGAGTTTCGAAAACACAAAATGCCGATCTTCGGTTCTAAGTTCCCAGATTCCTTTATCGGGTTTATGCCAGTTTTCTTCAACGATCTTAACAATGCCTCTCGTAATAGTCCACAATTCTTCGCTGTTTTCTAAAGAGGTTTCAAACTGAAGAAATTGCTGGTAAATCACCTCCATCAAAATTCCGTAGATATCATTCTGTTTCTGAAGATAGGCCGCATTGCCCGTTCTTACCGGTTTGGAATTTTTATATCCTTTTAAATGGGTAAGAATTTCTTCGGTGAGTTCTTTTTCTCCATTGATTCCATACATAATCTGAATCTTTTCATCTTTATGCGGAATAAGATTGATGATGTACTGAAGAAAATCCTTTGCCGATTTTAAATGTCCCAGACCCGCCATAACTTTTATTACCATACTGGCATCGCGAATCCAGCAAAAACGGTAATCCCAGTTACGTTCTTCACCAACGGTTTCTGGTAAAGAAGTAGTTATTGCAGCAAGAACCGCACCCGATTTTTTAAATGTTAGCGCTTTTAGCGTTAAAGCACTTCTTAAAATTTCTTCATTGTAATACTTGTAGTTGGTGGTCTTGGCGCTCCAGTTCATCCAATAAGTTTTGGTTCGCTGAAACTTTAAATACGTACGGTCAAGGGTTTGTTCTATAAGTTTTTCGTGATAGCCAAGAACGCAGTAATTATTTCCTTCCAGAGAAACCTCCCGACGTTCAATTACTGCGTCAAGGTCGAACCCTGAATAAAAAAAGAGGGAATCATATTTTCCTTCTTTGGTATAACTTTTTATATAGGCGCCTTTATTTTCATTAAAGGTCTTCTCTTTTGCAAATTCCAGTTTAGGATCGTATATTAAGGTAAAACGGGGTTTTCCTTTTAACAGTCGAAAAAACCGGATAAGATCTGGTGGGGCATAATAGCTACCATCTTCTCGTTGGTATCGAGGCATAAAATCTATAAGCTGAAAAGCATCGTTGCCATTGTTAAAAACGGTGCTTAAAACATTGGTGCCCCACAAATATTCCTGGGTTATATGGTAGTCTTCAGTGATTTTTATCTCAAGGCTACCTCCTATTTCGTCATCGAGCAATTTGGCAAAGATGGCAGCAGAATTAAAATTCGGCAGACAACACCAATCTATAGATCCATTTTTCGATACCAGGGCGGCACTTTTGCAGTTGCCAATAATTCCGTAATCCAGATTGTTCATATAATCTTAAAGTTCCTTAAAAAGGATGGCAGGTTAAATTCATTTTCGGAAATTTAAGGAAAATCAAAATTGTCTAAGCACTATTCGCATTTAAATTATGAGTAAAACAATAATAATTTCCAATCGGCTTCCTTTGCAAATTTCTATTGAAGATAATGAACTTAACGTAGTTCCCAGTGTTGGCGGCCTGGCCACCGGCTTAAAATCTTTTCATAAAGAAGGAGACTCCATCTGGATTGGATGGAGCGGTCTTACTTCCGAAGAGATCCCTGAAAATCTGCAAAAAGAAGTTGCCGTTAAAGCCAAAGAGGAAGATTGTATTGCTGTTAACTTTACTACAGAAGAAATAGATGGATTTTACTATGGATTTAGCAATAGAAGCATCTGGCCCTTATTCCATTATTTTATGGAATATACCGAGTGGGATGCCGGGCAATGGGAAATGTATAAAAAAGTGAACCAAAAATACGCAGATGTAGTTCTGGAGCATTACGAAGAAGGAGACAATATTTGGGTTCATGATTATCAGTTATTACTGGTTCCAAATATGATTCGCAAAGAACAATCCGGCGCCACCATTGGGTTTTTTAATCATATTCCATTTCCCTCCTATGAAGTTTTCCGAACCCTTCCGTGGCGGGAAGAAATCCTTACCGGAATGTTGGGAGCAGATTTAATAGGGTTCCATACCTTCGACTACGAAAGACACTTTTTAAGTTCGGTAAGCAGGATTTTGAGATATCAGGTAAACTTCAATGAGGTAAGCCTTCCCGAGAGAATGGTAAAAGTAGATTCTTTCCCAATGGGAATAGACTACAAAAAGTTTGAAGAAGCAGCGTTAAGCAATTCTGAAAACATTTCTGAAGACCAATCGGAACTGCAACGAAGGTTAGACCATCATCGTGAAACCTCGCCAGATGCCAAGATCATCCTGAGTATCGATCGTCTGGACTACACCAAGGGAATTGCCCACCGGATCCGCGCCTTCGAATATTTTCTGGAGAAATATCCGGAGTTTATTGAAAAGGTAAGACTGGTAATGCTAGCTGTACCCTCGCGATCTGAAGTTCCACAATACCAGCTGCTTAAAAAAGAAGTAGATGAACTCGTGGGAAGAATCAATGGGAAATTTGCCACAGTTAGCTGGACGCCTATTTGGTATTTTTACAGGTCTATGCCTTTCGAAAATCTTATCGATTTGTACACCTCTGCAGATATTGCCCTTTTAACACCCATAAGAGATGGAATGAATTTGGTGGCAAAAGAATATATAGCGACCCGAACAAAACAAACAGGGGTGCTTATTTTAAGCGAAATGGCCGGAGCAGCCGAAGAAATGAACGAAGCCCTTTTAATAAATCCCAACAATTTTGAAGAAATTGCCGATACGATAAAAAAGGCCATAGAAATGCCTGAAGAAGAACAGATTAGAAGAAATAAACAACTTCAAAAAAGATTAAAACGTTACGGTGTAGAAAAATGGGCTGCAGATTTTATGAAGTCGCTGCTTAAAACCGGCGAAAACAGGCAATCTTCAAAAGCAAAAGAAATGACTGCCAGCATAAAGGAAAATATGTTGAAAAAATTTGGGGAAGCTAAAAAAAGAGTGCTGTTTCTGGATTACGACGGGACTCTGGTAGATTTTGTAGACAATCCCAGCCAGGCCCGACCTGATGAGGAATTAATCCGGTTGATCAAAAAAATTAACCGCCTTAAAAATACCAAAGTAGTCCTCATTAGCGGAAGAGATAAAGAAACCCTGGGCACGTGGTGGAAGGAAGTGCCCGTAGAATTAATTTCTGAACATGGCGTCTGGATTCGCAAAAGCAACAAAGAATGGAAATTGAACGAAAATGTCCAGAATAACTGGATGGAAGCCATTCGCCCGGTCATAGAAACTTTTGTAGATAGAACTCCGGGAACTTTTATCGAGGAAAAAAATTATTCCCTCGCCTGGCACTACCGAAAGGCCGATCCCGAACTTGGAGAGCGAAGAGCCAACGAACTTTCTACCGTTTTAAAAGATCTCATTTCCAACCACGGCCTGAGTGTGCTTGAGGGGAAC
>JBAVQO010000170.1:0-2214 GCA_049694135.1 Gillisia sp.
AATACCCGGAGCTGGGTGTAAAGTTCTTTAAAAGGCTTCCGGTCCTTTTTGTTGGCGGAGAAGGCGGAAAAGTACTTATGCATTACGACATGGATCTGGCAAACAATTTCCATTTCAATTTCGCCGGAAGAAAAAAAGTGCTGTTGTATTCTCCTGAAGAAACTAAGTTCCTGTATAAAGTTCCCTATTCCATAGTGAGCATGGAAATTATTGATATGGATAACCCTGATTTTGATAAATATCCCGCATTGCTAAAAGCCAAAGGTTTTGAAGCTGCTTTAAATCATGGAGATACTCTTTTTATACCCAGCAAGTGGTGGCACTTTATTAAATATGAAACTCCCTGTTTATCTTTAACATTGCGTTCTTTGCCCTCCTCTCCTAAAAAGGTGTTAGAAGTATTAAATAATTTGGTATTTATTCGGAATTATGATAATCTTATGCGGAAGATAAAAGGCCAGAAATGGATTGAATACAAAAACAAACAAGCGATAAAAAAAACGCATAAAAACGCGGGAATTGAAGGATGAACGAACGATTGCAACTAACGGAGATCCCAAGGGAGAAAACTATCACCAAAGCCGATTTTGTAAAAAATTATGTAAGGCCACAAAAACCGGTGGTAATTGAAAATTTAATTGATGACTGGCCAGCATATAAAAAGTGGACGCTGGATTATATAAAAGAAATCGCCGGAGAAAAAGAGGTTCCTCTTTATGACGACAGGCCTATTACTTCAGAATTTAAGTTTAATCAGCCTCACATGGAGATGAAAATGGCCGATTATATAGATCTCCTTAAAAGCGAGCCCACCAATTACCGAATTTTTCTTTATCACTTAATGAAGGAAGTGCCTAAACTTCAGAAGGATTTCAGTTTTCCTGATATGGGACTCCGCTTTCTAAAACAACTTCCCATGTTGTTCTTTGGAGGAGAAAATTCGAAGGTATTTATGCACTATGATATAGATTTTGCCAATATTCTTCATTTTCACTTCAGCGGAAGAAAGCAATGCATTTTATATCCGCCTTCCGAAAGCCGGTATTTATACAAGGTGCCGCACGCACTGATTTCCCGGGAAGATATTGATTTCACCAATCCCGATTTTAAAAAATTTCCGGCCCTTTCTATGGCAAAAGGTTATATCACTCATTTAAACCACGGCGAAACCCTTTATATGCCGGAAGGTTACTGGCACCAGATGACTTATGAAACTCCGGGATTTTCTATGAGCCTTCGAGCAACTTCACGTTCCTTGATCAACCTTTCAAAAGCGATTTACAACATTGCTTTTATGCGGCATTTCGATAATGCCATGCGCAAATGGAAAGGCCAGCAGTGGATAGATTACAAAAATGAAGTTGCTATGCGTAAAACCCATCAACAAAATAATATTAATCGATAAGCGTGTTACAAACCTCATAAATCAATCCGGATTCGTAGCCCTTTTGAAGTAAATAAGCTACAAGTTTGCTTTTCTTTTTATAAGAATTGGGTTCTTTTATAAGCTGAAGCTTTTTTTCGGCCAGTTCTTCAAGGGTTTTAAAATACAGTTGCTGATCAATTTCAGTAAGAGCGATTTTTATGAGAGGTGATGAAATTTGCCTGATTTTCAGTTCGTTCTTTATTTTGTTCCTACCCCATTTTTTAATCCTGAATTTCCCGCGGACAAAACTTCGCGCAAAGCGCTCCTCGTTTAAAAAATCTTCCCGCATCAGCTGAAGAATGATCTTTTCTTTGGCTTCCGGAATCATTCGCATTTCATCCAGTTTTTCCTCTACTTCTTTTTGGGAGCGGTCGCGATAGTCGCAATACTGCATCAGCTTGATGGTAGCTTCTTTTATGGTATAGGATTTCTTGGAAGGATTATTCAAAATTTTGAATTGATAATATGAATTCAAAAGTAACTATTCTGAATAAAGGGGAAACGGTTTTTCTGCGCAATTCTGCGAGATATGCAGGAGAATTTGGTTGAAGTTTCGAAATTTTAGATTTCTCACTTCGCTGCGCTGCGTTCAAAATGACACAGGACTTCTTATAATTAGATTCCTCAGTCGTGCCTCCTTCGAAAGGACTGAATATACTTTATTCTGAAATGGTATAAAAACAAAAAAACGCCTTTCAACTAAATGAAAGGCGTTTTTTAAATATAAAAATTTTAGTCTATTACTTCCCCGTCTTTATCGTGAAAGTGATATTCCATGTACGTGTAAG
>JBAVQO010000171.1:0-3401 GCA_049694135.1 Gillisia sp.
ACAAAAGCATTGCTTCTGGATGAGGTGAATTCCTTCAGATTTTTATTATCGATTTTTCCGATACCCACGCGATAAAAAAGATCGAGACTGGTTTTTAATTTAAAATATATCACCAGTTCGTTGATGATCTTTTCATTAAAAGGAAGTTTTTGCGCCTTTAATTTTCGGGTGAGTATAGCTTTCCCATCTTCGGCGATTTCTTTTTTCTCATCTTTTAGCGATGATTTTATTTTGGCCCGTGCCCTTGCCGTAGTGGCATAGTCTAGCCAGTTTATATTTGGTTTCGCATTTTCTGAAGTAATCACTTCAATCTGGTCGCCGCTTTTTAGTTCGTGACTTAGGGGAACCAGTTTGTTATTTACTCTTGCTCCACGGGTATGAAGA
Organism: Gillisia sp.; assembly: GCA_049694135.1. Classification (GTDB taxonomy): domain Bacteria; phylum Bacteroidota; class Bacteroidia; order Flavobacteriales; family Flavobacteriaceae; genus Gillisia. The sequence goes on from JBAVQO010000171.1 coordinate 385, forward strand.
CCAATTTCGGTGTGAATACTGAAGGCAAAATCCAGGGGAGTAGCTCCTTTTGGAAGAGATTTTAAATCTCCCTGGGGGGTAAAAACAAATATTTCTTTTGCGTAAAGGTTTAATTTGAATTGTTCCACAAAATCTACAGCGTTCGCTTCAGAATTTTCCAGGGCTTCCTGAAGTTTGTTCAGCCAGTCTTCCATGCTTTTTTCTTCCTGTTCTTCGCCGTGTTTATATTTGTAATGTGCGGCATAGCCTTTCTCGGCTATTTCATTCATTCGTTCACTGCGAATCTGCACCTCCACCCATCGTCCTTTCGGGCCCATTACGGTAATATGAAGGGCTTCGTATCCCGTAGATTTGGGACTCGAAATCCAGTCGCGTAGCCTGATGGGATTAGGCCTGAAGTGATCTGTAACTATGGAATATATTTTCCAGGCCAGGAATTTTTCATTCGCGATATCGCTTTTATAAATAATTCTCACCGCGAACTTATCGAAGACTTCATCGAAAGTTACGTTTTGTGCCTTCATTTTTCTGCGGATGGAAAAGATGGATTTAGGCCTTCCTTTTATTTCATATTCCAGGTTTTCATTATCTAAAGAATCTTTTATAACCTTATTGAAATCCTGAATATAGGCATCTTGTTGTTCTTTGCTTTCCCTAATTTTAGTGAGAATATCCTGGTAAACTTCAGGCTCGGTGTATTTTAAACCTAAATCTTCAAGCTCTGTTTTAATACTGTAAAGCCCGATCCTATGAGCCAGCGGAGCATAAATATAAAGTGTTTCTGAAGCTATTTTTACTTGTTTTTCCGGCTGCATGGCATCCATGGTCTGCATGTTATGCAAACGGTCCGCAATTTTTATAATAATCACCCGGACATCATCATTCAGGGTAAGCAGCATTTTTCGGAAATTCTCGGCCTGTAGCGACACATCTTTATCTTTTTTAAGATGCGAAATTTTGGTAAGCCCATCTACAATCACCGCTACCGTACTTCCAAACATTCGCTCGATATCGTCGAGGGTATATTCGGTATCTTCAACAACGTCATGTAAGAGTGCTGCAGCGATAGAAGTAGCATCCAGTCCTATTTCTGAAGCAACAATTTTTGCTACGGCAATAGGGTGGAAAATATAAGCCTCGCCAGATTTGCGACGCTGATTTTTATGCGCATCTACAGCGGTATCGAATGCCAGACGGATTAGTTTCTTGTCCTCGTCGCTAAGGGAACGGTAACTAATGCGCAACAGTTCTTTATACTGTCTGGCAATGCTTTTATTTTCTTTTTCAATAGCAGTTTCGGTCATAGTCTAAAAATACGATTAAGATTCAAAACAAACAACTTCACTCAGCCTTCAAGTTTTTATATCTCTGCAAAAGAGTAGGGTGAGAGTAGTGTACAAAAACATAGGATTTATGGGGCGTTAAATTACTGAGACTACTTCTGGATAATTTTTTAAGACTGGAAATAAGCGCCTGAGCATTATAAGTATGTTTAGCGAAATTATCTGCCTGATATTCAAATTTTCTTGACAGAAAGTTCATAAGCAATCCGGTGATTTCAGAAATGGGACTAAACAAAATTCCGAAGGCAACCAACCCTATATGAAAACTCGGTGTGGAAACTCCGAGAGCCTGAGAAAGCAAAGGGTTGCCTATAAAAATAGACAAAATCCACAAGGTAAATCCGGTGGTGAGAATAGAAGCAAAAACATTAGCGATAATATGATTTTTCTTATAATGTCCCACTTCATGAGCCAAAACGCTCACTATTTCTTCTTCACTTAATTCTTTCAGCAGCGTATCGTAAAGAGTTATTCTTTTTTCTTTTCCGAAGCCGGAAAAATAAGCATTTGCTTTGGTACTGCGCTTAGAACCGTCTATAACAAAAATATTGTCGAGCTTAAAACCCACTTTGTTGGCATAAGTTTCAATTTTTGAACGTAAAGATCCGTCTTCCAGGGGTGTTTGCTTGTTGAAAAGAGGCACAATCAACCGGGCATAGAACATATTCATCAACAGCGTAAAAGCGCTTATTAAAATCCAGGCGAACCACCAGAAATTGTCTCCCACGAGGGTATAGATCCATACAATAAGAGCCAGAATTCCACCGCCAATAACGGCCATTAAAGCCAGAGATTTCAGCTTATCTAAAAAGAAGGTGGTAGGTGTAGATTTATTGAACCCATATTTTTCTTCGATCACAAAGGTGCTGTAGTAAGAAAATGGCATACTCAAGATGTCGCTTGCAAACATGATAATTCCGAAAAAGAGCAGGGCGATAATGACAGGATTATCGCTTACAGCCCTGGCAAGACTATCCACATATGCAAAACCGTGCAAAAACAGAAATGCAAGCAGCAGGAGTAGAGACCAGCTTGAGGTAATGATCCCAAACTTATAACGTTCTTTCTTATAACGCTGAGATTTTTCGTATTCCTCCTCGTTATACACATCTTCCAGTTCTGCTGGCACAGGATCGCTGAAGTGTCTTGCATTCAAGGCATCAAGAATTTTTTCCAGAATAAAATCCAGAACAATAATTGCGATAATGGTATAAAAAAGGGTGGTTGGACTCAAGATTTTGATTTTTAATAATGTATAATTAGGGATTTCAACGGTTTAAAAAACCTCGTCCTGATGCTACTTCAATTTTCGTTCCCAAAATGATGATTGTCAGGTACAAAAAGTGCTATTTTCCACGTTGTCTTTTGGCTTCAAAAATTAAGACTCCTGCCGCTACCGAAACATTCATGGAATCGATTTTTCCACTCATGGGAATTATGATATTTTCTTCTGAATTTTCCAGCCATTCTTCACTCAGCCCCGTAGCTTCTGTACCCACTACAATAGCACTGGAACCTGTAAAATCTGTCTCCAGATAACTTTTTGAGGCTTCCAGTTCGGCCGCAAAAATTCGAACCTTATGATTTTTTAAGAACTCGATAATTTCTGAAGTGCTCCCTGTGGCAATTTTGTTCGTAAAAACACAACCTACACTGGAACGAACTATATTGGGA
>JBAVQO010000172.1:0-10039 GCA_049694135.1 Gillisia sp.
AAAAAGAAAAGGCAATGCTACAGGTAAATAATATAAGAGCGAATAAGGAAGCATATATTGAAGCGCTTCAAAAAAGAAATTTCCAGGCGGAAGAGATTTTTAATGAGATCCTGGAACTGGATGAAACCCGGCGCTCTACCCAAACGAAGTTGGATGAAACTCTTGCCGAATCAAATAAACTCTCCAAAGAAATAGGATTGTTGTTTAAAACCGGGGAACATCAAAAAGCCAATCTTTTAAAAGAAAAAACTTCGGGTTTAAAAGATACTGCTAAAGAACTTTCAGAAGAATTGAGCATAAGTATTGCCAAACTTGAAAAGTTGCTGTACACGATTCCGAATATTCCGAACGAAGCTGTTCCGGCGGGAACTTCAGAAGAAGATAACGAGGAGATCTTCCGGGAAGGAGAAATTCCCGTTCTTACTGCGGGTTCTCTGCCTCACTGGGAGCTGGCAAAGAAATATGATATTATAGACTTCGAACTGGGAAATAAAATTACGGGCGCCGGGTTTCCTGTTTATAAAGGAAAAGGCGCAAGGCTGCAGCGTGCGCTGATCGCTTATTTCCTGGATAAAGCTGCGGAAGCGGGTTACAACGAATACCAGTTGCCTTTAATGGTAAACGAGGCCTCAGGTTATGGCACAGGACAGTTACCCGATAAAGAAGGGCAGATGTATCATGTTACCGAAGATGACCTGTATCTTATTCCTACTGCCGAAGTGCCCATGACCAACTTGTTTCGTGGGGAAATGCTTGCCGAACAGGATCTTCCCATCACCTGCACCGGCTACACTCCCTGTTTTAGAAGAGAAGCGGGTTCCTATGGCGCTCACGTTCGGGGATTAAACAGGTTGCACCAGTTCGACAAAGTGGAACTTGTTCGTATTGAAAAGCCCGAAAATTCCTATGCAGCACTCGAAAAGATGGTAGATCACGTAAAAGAACTGTTGAAAGATTTAAAACTTCCGTACAGAATTTTAAGACTTTGTGGTGGCGATCTTGGATTTACCTCGGCGCTTACCTATGATTTTGAAGTGTTTTCTACCGCACAGGATCGTTGGCTGGAAATAAGTTCGGTTTCTAATTTTGAAACTTTTCAGTCTAACCGATTAAAGCTCCGTTATAAAGATAAGGACGGGAATAAAGAACTTTTGCATACACTTAACGGAAGCGCTCTCGCCTTACCGCGAGTGCTGGCAGGAATTCTGGAAAATTATCAAACCGACAGTGGGATTCTGATACCTGAAGTTCTTGTGCCTTATACGGGATTTGAAAAGATAGATTAATTCCCGGAAGAATAATATTTTTTTCGGAACCAGAAGGCCACTTTCACCAGTAAAATCAGGGCGGGAACTTCTACCAGAGGCCCAATTACTCCTGCGAAGGCTTCGCCAGAATTGAGTCCGAAAACGGCAATGGCTACTGCTATGGCCAGTTCAAAATTGTTTCCCGCAGCGGTAAATGCGATGGCGACATTTTTGCTGTAATTTGTTCCTGCTGCTTTGCTTAAAAAAAACCCGATCAGGAACATGATCAGGAAATAAATAAGCAAAGGAATCGCTATTAAAAAAACATCTTTTGGAATGCTTATTATAAGTTCTCCTTTTAAAGAGAACATGACCAGAATGGTGAAAAGCAGGGCCACCAGCGTCAGCGGGGAAATGGCGGGAATGAATTTTTGGGTATACCAGGTTTCGCCTTTTAATTTCACGAGAAAGAATCTGCTCAGGATTCCCAAAGCAAAAGGAATACCCAGGTAAATCGCTACACTTTTTGCGATAGTACCTATTGAAATGGCTACCAAAGCGCCTTCCAGCCCTAAAAGAGGAGGAAGTTTGGTAATAAAAAGCCACGCATAAAAGCTATACGCAAATACCTGAAAAATGCTGTTTAAAGCAACCAGTCCTGCGCCATATTCGCTGCTTCCTTCGGCAAGGTCGTTCCATACGAGAACCATGGCGATACATCGTGCCAAACCAATTAAAATAAGTCCTACCATGTATTCCGGGTAGTCATGTAGAAAGAGAACAGCCAGGAAAAACATCAGCAGAGGCCCGATGATCCAGTTCAACAAAAGTGAAATAGAAAGAAGCTTTACATTTTTAAAAATCTTTGGAAGCAGGTAATAATTTACTTTGGCCAGGGGCGGGTACATCATTATTATCAACCCGATGGCGATTGGAATGTTGGTGCTGCCCTCACTTAAAGAATTTACAAACGCCGGAAATCCTGGAAAAGAATAGCCGATGCCGATGCCGATGGAAATCGCCAGGAAAATCCAGAGGGTTAAAAATCGATCTAAAAAGCTGAGTTTCTTAGTAGCCATTTTCTCTGTTTAAATGTGAAAAGATGTATTTCATTTCGGTGGCGATTTTCTTACTCGTTTCCAGATAGGCTTTTTCTTCATCTAAAGTGCCATCAAAAACTTTTGGATCTGTATAGGTCAGTGCCAGCCTTTTCTGGGCATTTGGAATAATAGGGCAGCTCTCATTAGCGTGATCGCAGGTCATGACAGCAAGGAATTCTGAAGGCGTTTTCACCGTGGAAAATTTCTTCGAAAAAATATAAAGCGGCCCGACATCTTCAGAAAATTTTATCTGATACTTCGGGTTCGTCTTTTCTTCAGCACTGGTTACTTTAAAGCCGGTTTTTTCCAAAATCCTGGCCACCGCAGGATGTACAGCCGTAACTTCCATTCCGCCTGAAAAACATCTTATCTCAGGAAAATTGTAAAAATCTGCCAGAGTTCGTGCCCAAACCTCTGCAAACTGGCTTCTTCTTGAGTTGTGGGTGCATATAAACAGTATGAAAATGCCGGTCTGGTTTTTCAGTTTTTGATTCAGATATTCAATAACAGGTAACAAAACTGATTTTCTTGCAGATGAAATCTGATCTTCCTGAAGATCGTAAATGTAATTTTTAATTGTACCGTAAAAAGAAGTCTTGGTCATGTTTATATTCCTATCACTTTGCTGCGACGCTCCAAAAGTACATTATCCAGCCACTTTCCGTCGAGTTTCCCTACTTTTTCACGATATCCTATTACCCGGAACCCGCAGTTTTTGTGAAGTTGAATACTTGCTTCATTATCCTTGAAAATCCCCGATTGCAAGGTCCAGATATTATGTTCTTCGCTGATCTCGATCAATTTTCCCAGCAGTTTTTTTCCTACTCCTTTTCCTCGAGCGTGCGATGCCACATAAATGCTTACTTCGGCAACCCCATTATAGACTTTTCTTTTTGAAACCGGCGATAAAGAGGCCCAACCCAATAATTTCCCTTTTTCCTGTAATGAAATTCTGGCAAATTGGTGGTGACTGGCATTCCAGTATTCCCAATCGGGCACGGTGGTTTCAAAAGTGGCAATTTTTGTTTCCAATCCCTCGGCATAGATCTTTGCTACCTGCGGGTAAGTCTCTTCAGAAATAGGTATCCATTCCATCTTAACAGCAGGCCGATTCTGAGGTTCCACATTTTCCGGATTTCGATAATTCCGAAAGATTCTTTCGTTCTTTTTCTGAAGGAATTCCACATTTTTCCTGCGCCAGGCAAGTGGTATGCAACGGGCTAAGTAAGAAGTGAACTCCATCGAAATCCAGTCCGTATTTCCCAATGGTTTCTCCCTGGTATTCTACTTCTATTTCCAGATCTTCCATATTCAGAACTTTTTCTGATAACTCGATGATATGAAGAAGTTTTTCAGGATGTAAGCGATGGTCATAATCGTTGGCATTCCAGAGCTGGAAATTGGCGACTTTTTCTTTACGCACTGTGCCGCCACAGTCGATAAAGTGCTTGTTTACCAGTCCGATTTCGGTTACGTGAAAATGTGAAGGAACCAGGTTTCCGTCGGGTAACATAAAACTGATGGTCTTTAGTTCCTGCAGGTGGTTTTTTATTTGTGAGAGTTTCATTTTTATTGATTTTGAAGAACTTTGAGTTAACAGCAATCGTTTTGAGATTGTTTTTTATTGAAGAATCCGGCAAAAATGTTTTCCACATTTTTCCAGTTTTCCGTGTCTATACAATAACATACAGAGGTGCCAGAAATGGTTCCTTTTATGAGCCCCGCGGTTTTTAGTTCCTTTAGATGTTGAGAAATTGTGGGTTGTGCCAGGCCAATTTCAGAAACCAGATCGCCACAAACACAACCTTCCACTTTTAAAATGCTTTCTAAAATAGCAATTCGGGCAGGATGGGCAAGGGCTTTTGCAAGACTCGCCATGCGGTTCTGATCTTCTGAAAAAATTTCGGTTTTAGATAATCCCATTTCTTAATTGTTATATTGCAATATTACGATAAATAGTTATAGGTGACTTTTTCTTTTGAATATTTTTTGTCCTCAGAAATGTTAAAAATTAGAAGTTCCCTGATTTTTAAGATCCTGAACGCGGGATTCCTGAAGCTGCATTTTGCTATCTTTACGGGATGCTGAAATACCTTTTAATATTTTTAGTCTTTCTAAGCTTCTCACCGGGTTTTGCCCAAAACGATCAGCTTGCACAGGCTTATATGGACAAAGGGGAATACGAGAAGGCTCTAAGCACTTATAAGGAGCTGCTAAAAAGTGAGCCGGGAAATACCCTTTATCTCCAGGGAATGGTTTCTTCTTATCAGCAACTGGAAAATTTTCAGGCAGCCGAAGAACTCTTGCAAAACCGGTTAAAAACTTCAGGAAATAACCCCACTTTTCTTATTGAACTGGGTTATAATCTGGAGCTTCAGAAAAAGCAGGAAGAGGCTAACCAATTTTATGAAAAGGCAGTCGGGAGTTTGGCAGAAAAACCCGCATTTACCTACAGCGTGGCAAGGGAATTTGAAAAATACAGCTTATTAGATTACGCCATAAAAGCCTACAATATTGGGATTCAGCAGGCGCCGGAAATGAAATATGAGTTGCCGCTGGCAAGGATTTATGGAGAAAAAGGGAATTTTAATGAGATGTTTTCAACTTACCTGGACCTGATGGAAAAAGATCCGGAAATAAATTCCAATCTGGTAAGGGAGTTTGATCGTTATATTACAGAAGACCCTGCTAACAAAGCCAATGAAGCGCTTCGGAATAATTTGCTGCAAAGACTGCAAAAAAATCCTTCATTGTTCTATAATCAGTTACTTGGATGGCTTTTTGTTCAGCAAAAGGATTTCAGAAAGGCATTTATCCAGGAAAAGTCTATTTATAAAAGAGAACATCAGGACCTGGGAAGGATCATGCAACTCAGTATTATTGCTAAATCTGCCGGCGATCTGGATGCAGCAAAAGAAATTATAGCTTTTATTATCAAGGAAACTCCTTCTACAGATATTCTTTTGCAAGCCAAACAATTACTGTTGAACATGAAGGTGGAAACCGCCTCTAATAATGAATATTCAGAAATAGAAAAAGAATATGCTGAGGTTTTAAAGGAATATCCTTCGGGAACGGAAAGTCTCGGGATCAAAATAGATGCTGCCAACTTTCTGGCGTTCAAAGAGCAAAAAATAAAGGAAGCCGAAGATTTACTGAATGCGATTTCATTAGATGCTTTGTCGAATTTTCAGAAGGCCGCCGTAAAAATGGCATTGGGAGATATCCTGGTGTTAGATGAAAAGTTTAATCAGGCGCTGATCTATTATTCACAGGTCGGTAATTTGGTAAAGAACGATGAGATCGCTCAAAACGCCCTTTATAAAGTGGCGAAAACCAGTTATTACAAGGGAGATTTCGATTGGGCACAAACTCAGTTAAAAGTGCTGAAGGAATCGGTTACGCAGTTGATCGCTAACGATGCGATGGAGCTGAGTTTGCTTATCCAGGAAAATTCTCAGGAAGATTCTACTCATACCGCTTTAAAACTTTATGCACAGGCAGATCTATTGGCTTATCAGCAAAAACAGGAGCAGGCAATTCAGATTTTAAATAAGATTCTGGAAGAGCATAAAGGTGAAAGTATCGAAGATGAAGCCCTTTTAAAACAGGCACAGCTTTTTGTGAAAATCGGCGAATATCCAAAAGCAGAAGCCAATTATTTAAAAATTCTTCAATTCTATACCGGCGACATCCTTGCAGACAATGCCGCTTTTGAACTTGCCGGACTTTATGAGAAATTACACCAGCCGGAAAAGGCTATGGAATTTTATAGTCGAATAATTTTTAATTATCCCGATAGTATTTACTTTGTGGATGCCCGCAAAAACTATAGAAAGTTGCGCGGCGACGACATAAATTAAGCTATTAAAAAATTCAGAAAATGTACATATACAACGTAACTGTGAATGTTCAGGAACAAATTCATGCCGAATGGCTGGAATGGATGAAAAAAGAACATATTCCGGAGATGCTGGCCACAAAGAAATTCAGTAAAGCACTCATGACGCGTGTAATGGTAACCGAAGAAATGGGAGGCATATCCTATTCCATTCAGTTTACAACCGACAGCAGAAGGACGCTTCAAAAATATTATGCCGAAAATGCCGCCGATCTCAGGCAGAAAAGTAGCATTTTTGAAGGTCAGGTGGTTTCTTTTCGCACCGAACTTGAAGTTGTAAGCGAACAAAGTTAGCAGGAATTGCAGTGCCGTAAAATGATTGCGGGTTCTGCGAAAATTTCTTCGGAAAAAAAAGATGAAAATGAAAAAGCAAAAAAAATATTCCTATTCCCGAGAACTGACAGAAGCGAATGAAGGAGAAGTAAAGGCGAAAAAGCATTTGGGCCAGCATTTTCTTACAGATGAGAGCATTGCTCAAAAGATTGCAGACTCGCTGAGCCTGTCCTCGTATAAAAATGTTTTGGAAATAGGTCCGGGAATGGGAGTTCTTACAAAATATCTGCTTAAAAAGCCGCTCGACCTGGAAGTTATGGAAATCGATAGGGAAAGTGTAGCCTACTTATCTGAGAATTTTCCGGAGCTACAGCATAAAATCCATAACCAGGATTTTCTTAAATATGATCTTAGAGATCTTTTCCAGGGCAATTCTTTCGCGATCATCGGGAATTTTCCATATAACATTTCCAGCCAGATTGTTTTCAGAACCCTTGAGAACAGACAATTGATTCCTGAATTTTCCGGAATGTTTCAAAAAGAAGTAGCCGCACGAATCGCAGCGCCTCCGGGAAATAAAACCTACGGAATTCTATCGGTACTTTCCCAGGCTTTTTACGAAGTTTCTTATCTGTTCACCGTTCCTGCCAGTGTTTTTAATCCGCCTCCCAAGGTAGAAAGCGGGGTGATTATCATGAAAAGGAAAGAAAATTTTAAACTGGACTGTGATGAAAAACTGTTTTTTCGAATAGTAAAAATGTCTTTTCAGCAACGGCGTAAAACGCTTCGGAATAGTTTGAAAAGCCTGCAATTACCAGATAATTTACGGGAAGATGCTATCTTTGAAAAACGTCCGGAGCAGTTAAGCAGCGAGCAGTTTGTAGAATTGACGAAAAAAATAGAGCCCTATGCAGTTTGAAATAAGCGACGAATTAATAAAAAAGATAGAGCTTCTTATTCATGAAAAAAATGAAAAAGAACTGCTGCTGCATCTGGAGGACCTGCACCATGCCGATATTGCCGAAATTCTTTCGGAAATAGATCTCGATGATGCCACTTACCTAATAAAACTGCTGGATAGCGAGCAGACTTCAGAAGCTTTAATGGAGCTGGAAGATGAAACCCGGGTAGCGATTCTGGATAATCTTTCTCCTAAAGAAATCGCCGAGGAGCTCGAAGAGATGGACACCGATGATGCGGCCGATATTATCTCTGAACTTTCTGAAGAACGCCAACAATCCGTAATCGCTGAAATTGAAGATGAGCAACATGCCGATAATATTGTGGAATTGCTTCGATACGATGAAGATTCCGCAGGTGGTTTAATGGCAAAAGAGCTGGTTAAAGTGAATGAAAACTGGAGCGTAACGGGATGTATGAGCGAGATGCGGGCACAGGCCGAAAACGTTACCCGCGTGCATTCCATTTACGTGGTGGATGACAAAAATAAGCTCAAGGGCCGACTTTCTTTAAAAGATCTTCTTACGGCACCTAGCAAAGCCAACATCAGCGATGTCTATATTCCCAAAGTAGATTTTGTAACGGTCCATACTCCCGGCGAAGAAGTTGCGCGGCTCATGCAGAAGTACGACCTGGAAGCCGTGCCGGTTATAGATGAAATGGGCCGGCTGGTAGGCAGAATTACCATCGATGATATTGTGGATTTCATAAAGGAAGAAGCAGAAAAAGATTATCAGATGGCGGCCGGTATTTCTGAAGATGTAGAGGCCGACGACAGCATCTGGAGGCTCACCCGTGCCCGGCTGCCATGGCTTATCCTGGCACTTTGCGGAGGATTTATTAGTGTTACGGTATTGGGAACTTTTTCGAATGCCATGACCAATCATCCGGCTTTATTCTTTTTTGTACCTCTTATTGCGGCCATGGCCGGTAATGTTGGGGTACAGTCTTCGGCCATAGTTTTACAGGGATTGGCAAATGACAGTTTAAAAGGCTCTTTACTGGGCAGAGGAATAAAGGAAGTGCTGTTAAGCATGTTAAATGGCTTAATTCTCGCTTTTATCTTGGGGTTGGGAGGAACTTTTTTGCTGGGTTTCGATGCTCTTTTTGGAGTAACGGTTGGAATATCGCTGATCTCGGTGATTATTATCGCCTCTTTAATAGGAACTTTTATCCCTATAATTTTAGATAAAATCGGAATAGATCCTGCCATGGCAACCGGACCTTTTATAACCACCAGCAATGATATTTGTGGTATTCTAATCTATTTTACCATCGCCCAGCTTATTCTGGGATTTTAAAAAAATTGATAAGATGAAAACAATAAATCTTAAAGAAAAACTTACGAAATTCAGCAATCACTGGCATCCGCATCAGATCGCGACGGTGAACGATATGCAGGTGCTGCTGGCAAAAGTGAAGAATGACTTTGTATGGCACCAACACGATGAAGAAGATGAACTTTTTCAGGTACTAAAAGGAACCCTTTATATGCGTTTTGAAGATCATACCGAAGTTGTAAAGGAAGGTGAAATAATAGTGGTTCCAAAAGGTGTTCAGCATTCGCCGCAGACCAAAGATGGGGAAGAAGTGCATATTCTTCTGTTTGAAAAAATTGCCACCCGCCATACCGGAAATACAAAAAGCAGTTTAACTGTAGAAGATTACCCAAAAATTTAATGAATATGACCGTTCTTCATGCAGATAGCAATCATCCGCTACTTATTGAAACTCTAAAACAGGCTGGTTATCATAATATCGAAGCGTATGATCAGAACAAAGAAGAAATACTTGCAAACCATCAGTTATATGATGGAATTGTAATTCGCAGCCGATTTAAAATAGATCGGGATTTTATTGATGCCATGCCGAATTTGAAGTTTATTGCCAGAGTGGGCGCGGGCCTGGAAAGCATCGATGTTGAATATGCTTCAGAAAAAGGTATTGCACTTTTTGCCGCTCCCGAAGGAAATAGAAATGCAGTGGGAGAACATACGCTGGGGATGCTTTTATCTCTCTTCAATAAATTGAATAAAGCAGACAGGGAAGTGCGCCGGGGATTTTGGAATCGGGAAGGAAATCGCGGACTCGAACTCGACGGAAAAACCGTGGGGATCATCGGCTATGGAAATATGGGCAAAAGTTTTGCTAAAAAACTAAGAGGTTTTGATGTTGAGGTTATTTGTTACGACATAAAAGAAGGAGTGGGCGATAAAAATGCCCGCCAGGTAAAGCTTGCTGAATTTCAGGAAAAAGTGGACATTGTGAGTTTACATACGCCCTGGACTCCGGAAACAAACGGCATGATAAATTCTGAATTTATTCATGCATTTAAAAAGCCTTTCTGGTTTCTGAATACAGCGCGCGGCAAAAGTGTAGTTACCAAAGATTTGGTAACTGCGATGATTCACGGAAAAATCCTGGGTGCCGGACTGGATGTGCTGGAGTATGAAAAATCTTCTTTTGAGAACCTTTTTACCACCCACGAAGTTCCTTCTGCTTTAAAAGAACTGATGTTTTTTGAAAACGTGCTTTTTTCACCTCACGTGGCCGGGTGG
>JBAVQO010000173.1:0-3385 GCA_049694135.1 Gillisia sp.
ACGAAATATTTAAAAAATTCTTTCACTCACTGCTGGACAACGGAATTTATATCGCACCCAGCGCTTTTGAAACCTGGTTCATTTCTGATGCGCTGACTTATGAAGATTTAGATGAAACCATTAAAGCGGTAGAGAAATTCGCGATGAATTTATAGAAAATGAAGCTTTGAGAAGTCAGGCGTCAAGAATTTCAGCAATAATTGAAGATTATTTATAAAAAACCCGTAGCATTTCTTCTGAAATTTTTACGGGTTTTTTTGTTTCAGAATCCATGAGGCACCAGGTAGATTTAGCCTGAACTATAATTTCCTTATTTTCTTTGTTAAGAATATTTACCACTCGTACCGAGGTTACGTGAGTATGCTCGCCCACAAAAGTCTGAAGCAGCAGCTCATCATTTAAAAAAGCCTGTTTTTTATAATCGATTTCATGACGAACCACCACCCAAAAATATTTCTTCCGTTGTTCTTCTGAAGCGTTCTTCTGCCAATGGGCTTTGGCGATATCCTGTATCCATTGCAGATATTGTACGTTATTTACGTGTTGCAGCTCGTCGAGATCCTGCCTGGTTACTTTTACAGACTGCGTGAATATTTGCGGAGTAGGACTCATTCTTTTACCAGTTCTACTTCAAACATCGTGTCCCAGTCCTTCCCGGTAACATAGAGTTTATTGCTGTTGGGATTATAGGCAATCCCATTTAAAACGTGATTTTTAAGGTCAAGATCTTTTTTGTTTCCTATCTCGTCGATGAGTCCTCTGAAGTCGATAACCCCTTCAATTGCACCATTAACGGGATTTATAATCGCCACGCCGGGATATTGATAAGAGTTGGCATAGATCTTACCATTCACCCATTCCAGTTCGTTCAGTTTTGAATTTATAGAATTGTCGGTTGTGGCCTGGATATAATCTTCTTCTGCCAGCGTTTGCCCGTTAAGAATCCAGATTTTTTCTGTTCCGTCGCTTTTATAAAATTGTTTCCCGTTGTTGCACAATCCCCAGCCTTCTTTGCTTTGATTAAACTGAAAGGTTCCTTCTTGTTTTAAATCAAGAGTGTATATAAACCCGATGTGTTTTTGCCAGGTAAGCTGGTAGAGTTTATTGTTCAATATGGAAAGCCCTTCCCCGAAATATTGGTTTTCGAGTTCGATTTCATCGTACACTTTCCCGGTTTTCACATCGGTTTTCCGCAACGAGGAATGCCCATACTCTCCAGTGCTTTCGTATAAAGTATCATTTAAGAATTCCAGACCCTGTGTATAAGCCTTAGGATCGTGAGGGTATTTATTGATGATTTTATAAGTATATAATTGTGGTGGTTTATTATTATAAATTTTTGCCGGAGCTTGAAGTGTGTCCTTGTCTCCCTTATAATAAACGATCGCCATTATTTCCTGATTTCCCAGCTTTTGATTATCAAGCTGGATGGTTACAGCATTATTTGAACTCTTCACTCTTTTATTTTCGAAGAAAAACTGAGTGGAGTCTACTTCAATAGTCTTTGGATTTTTTATTTCCGCCTGTATAGATTCTCCCAGCTGATAAGATTTTTTAGGATTGGTAATCTTGAGAGAAAAATTGTTGGTTTTCTTACCGGAATTACTTCCGCAGGAATACATGCCAAACATTAAAACGAAGAGATACAGTAACTTATATTGTTTCATGAAATAAATTAAAAGTTTATCTAAAAATAATAGGTCATCCCTTTTCTGCACCTGAATACCGAAAGGTGCGGGGAGAGGCGCTAAATTAAAGAATTCAGATTAAAAAATGCTTGTGAAATATATCAAAGATTGTATATTTGCACCCGGCAAGTCCCACACAACCAGCTCCTGCTGAACTCCCCCAGGGCGGGAACGCAGCAAGGGTAGGCGGTCGTAGCGGTGTGATGTGGGTCGCTTGCCTTTTTTTGTACCTTCTATTTTCTTAAAGGCGTTTTTATTCCATTTATTTTTTCTGTTTTTCTCCTTTATATACGAATGTCTCTGTTCTAATTTTTTTTGAATTTTTATTGCATCTTTGTGCTCTATGAGCACAGACATTTCTCCTAAAGTCATTTTAATAACAGGTGGTTCTTCGGGCATTGGTAAATCTATCGGCGATTACCTGGTGACTAAAAATTATAAAGTCTACGGAACCAGCCGAAATCCTTCAAAAAATGAAGATTCTTTATTTCCGTTGCTAAAGATGGACGTAACAGATCCGCAAAGCATACAAACCGCGATTTCGGAAATCCTTCAACGAGAAAAGAAGATTGATATTCTTATAAATAATGCCGGGATTGGAATTACAGGCCCTATTGAAGAAACTCCCGATTCAGAAATAAAAAAAGCCTTTAATACCAATTATTTTGGTCCTTTAAATGTCATTAAAGCCGTGCTGCCGCAGATGCGAGAGATGAAGGATGGACTAATAATAAATATTACTTCCATCGCCGGTTATATGGGTTTACCTTACCGGGGGATATATTCGGCGACTAAAGGAGCTTTGGAACTCACCACCGAAGCCTTTAGGATGGAGCTAAAGGATTTTAATATCAAAATGACGAATGTGGCCCCGGGAGACTTTGCAACTAATATTGCTTCGGGAAGATATCACGCGCCGGTTCTGGAAAACTCTCCCTATAAAAAGGCCTATAAAAATACGCTGGATATTATGAATGAGCATGTAGATCATGGGAAAGACCCTGTATTGATGGCTCATTTTATTTTTAAAATTATTCAGCTTAAGAATCCTCGCGGACACTATAAAGTGGGAGAACCTATTCAAAAATTTTCGGTGGCTTTAAAACGATTTTTACCCGATAAAATGTATGAGAAAATGTTGCTAAAGCATTATAAATTGTAGTTTTGTGAAAATCAGAGTTTTTAAAATAAAAATATCTACACTATGAAATTTTTTATCGATACCGCTAATTTGGACCAGATCAGGGAAGCCCAGGAGCTGGGAGTTTTAGATGGGGTGACCACTAATCCTTCCTTAATGGCAAAGGAAGGAATTACAGGAAGAGAGAATATCATCGCTCACTATAAAAAAATATGCGAAATTGTTGATGGTGATGTAAGTGCTGAAGTTATTGCCACAGATTATGAAGGAATTATTCGTGAAGGCGAGGAACTGGCAAAGCTGCACGACCAGATTATTGTAAAAGTCCCTATGATTAAAGAGGGTGTAAAAGCTATTAAGTATTTCAGCGATAAAGGAATAAAAACCAATTGTACCCTTGTATTTTCTGCAGGACAGGCGTTGTTGGCAGCAAAAGCAGGGGCTACTTACGTTTCGCCCTTTATAGGAAGATTAGATGATATTTCTACAGACGGCCTTAATCTTATTGCAGAAATACGTCTTATTTACGATAATTATGCCTTTGATACCCAGATAC
>JBAVQO010000174.1:0-3521 GCA_049694135.1 Gillisia sp.
CGGCGATGAGTGCGCCCATGTCCAGCGAATAGATTTGTTTATTTTTAAGGTTTTCCGGGATATCACCGTCTACAATTCGATGGGCTAATCCTTCTGCAATGGCGGTTTTACCTACTCCAGGTTCTCCCACCAGCATCGGGTTGTTCTTGGTTCTTCGGGAAAGGATTTGCAAAACCCTTCGTATTTCTTCGTCACGCCCGATCACAGGATCCAGTTTACCTTCTTCTGCGAGTTTGTTGAGGTTGTTGGCGTACTTATTCAAAGAGTTGTAAGTTTCTTCTGCGCTCTGGGAGGTAACGCGGTCTCCTTTGCGAAGTTCCTCTATCGCTGCTTTGAGTCCTTTTTCTGTTGCTCCCTGGTCTTTCAATATCTGTGATACTTTTGAAGAGGAGTTAAAAATCGCCAGGATTAGATGTTCTATTGATACATATTCGTCGTTCATCTTTTTGGCAATGCTGCTGGCCTCATTCAGGGTCTTTTGAGCTTCCCGCGAAAGCATAATATCGCCCCCGCTCACCTTCGGAAAACTCTCCAGGGTCTTGTCCAGTATGGAGTTAAAAAGATTTACATTGATGTTCAGTTTTTTCAGCAGAAAAGGAGCCACGTTCTCATCGACCGTAGTGATGGCTTTAAAAAGATGCTCATTTTCTATTTGCTGATGGCCCATTTCCTGAGCAAGCTGTTGTGCCTGCTGAACAGCCTCTTGTGATTTTATGGTAAAATTGTTAAAGTTCATCAGGTTTAATTTATGTTTTCGTTGTAATAGCAAACCCCAGACCAATATAGAAATATGTCAAAATGACACTATGTTTTCTGTTTTTGTATGACAATTTGTCTTGGTTCTGTTCTATTAAATTTACGCATTATTGAGTTGTAAAGAAAGGAGCTTACAAAAACTTTATAGTTTTTTTGATACCTTAGAATAAAATTCAGCTGTATGAAAACGTTTAATATTATTTTTCTGTCTCTGTTTGTGGCGGTACTCACCGCAAACGCCCAAACCGCCCCCGAAACGCCGAAGTTTCTGAAGGAAACGGGTCCTCTGGCCCACTGCGAATCTGTTGCATACAATCCAGGGAGTAATCTTGTATATGTTTCTGTTATGGCAGGAAGTGAAAAAGGGGATGGTTCTATTGCCATACTTAATCTGGAAGGAGATATTGAAAATCCCCGATTTATTACCGGGCTCAACGATCCGAAAGGAATCGCGATAAAGGACAACAAGTTATATGTTTCTGATGTCGATGTGCTGGTTGAAGTAGATCTCAAACTGGGAAAAATCCTGAAAAGATATGAGGGAAATGGGGCGAAATCTTTAAATGATGTGGCCATTGATGGGAATGGAAATGTATATGTTTCAGACATGGGATCTTCATCAATCTATAAACTGGGGCCGGATAAGAACTTTGTAAAATGGCTTACTTCGCCGCAACTGGAAACGCCCAACGGGCTGCTGGCTGTTGATAATTCGTTATACGTAGTAGGCTGGGCCAGTCCTGCCACACAGGAGAGCGACAGTCCGAAAGGAGGAATGATGAAAATAAACATCTCTACCAAAGAAATAACCAAAGTTACGCCGGGGGATCTGGCAAATCTTGACGGACTTCAGAAATATGACGAAAAATCTTTTCTGGTTTCGGGATGGAATACGGGCGAGATCTTCAAAATTTCAAAATCCGGTGATTCAGAAGTAATATTAAAAGTAGATAGAAGCGTGGGAGATATTCTATACCTCCCGAAGAAGAACCGGTTGCTGTTGCCTATGAATATTCAAAACAAGGTGCTGATTTATACTTATTAAAAGAGATTTTTAAGCAACACTTCAGAAAAAAATAACGAATAATGATCATAAAAACTTTAATACTTCTGTAAGGAAAATTTATTTTTAGAGCCTTATTTTTGGCAGTATAAAACAACAACAATGGGTTTATTCGATAAAATCTTTAAAAGCGAAGGAGAATCTTCTAAAGGTGAAACCAGCAGAGTGCCGTGGGAGAAACTCACCGCTCTTGAAACACTCGACGAAATAGCAGAAATATCTCACCAAAAACCGGTAGCGATTTTAAAACACTCCACCAGTTGCGGGATAAGCAGGATGGTGTTAAGGCAATTCGAGCAGGAGTACGACCTAAGAGAGGGAAAGATAAAATTGTATTTCCTGGATCTTTTATCTTACCGGGAGATTTCCAACAAAATCGCTTCAAAATTCAATGTGCCGCACGAAAGTCCGCAGCTTATTGTAATTAAAAACGGAAAAGTGGTGTACGACGCCTCTCATAATGAAGTGAGTTCTGAAAGTCTTAAGCAGTTCGCGTAAATTTATTCTTCCTGTTGAAATTTCCTGACATTAAAGAAATTTTAAACTCTCCTGTTAAAGTTTATTAATCGTTTCGCTCATCCTTTTTGCGGAATGTAAATTTAAGAAAGAACCTTAAAAACAGGAGTTATGGAAAGTGAATTGAATAAAGACAAAAGCCTTAAAAATTCCCGGAAAGCTTCGGGAGAACTTGCCAGGGAACAGGAAAAGAACAGCGAAGAGCCTAAAAAAAATACCAATTGGGATCAGGTTCAAAGAAGGCACCAGGCGTCTCCCCGGAGTTATAATAAAGGCCTGGACGAACAGAATAAAGTAAATCAGAATACCCAGGCAGCCGAAAAAGACAGTTATACGCCAGAAAGTTTGAAGGAAAATGAGCAAACGGGGCAAAAAAAGTCGAAAAACTCTGAAGATGAATAAGCGGCCGGTGGCCGGAAAGCCTAAATGAGAGATTACTGCGGTGGTACAGAAAGATACCAGCCGAAACAGAATTTAAAGAAAAAGAGGCCGTTTAAAAAGTTCAAAAACGTCATCCTGAATTTATTTCAGAATCTAAAGAAGCTGAAATAAGTTCAGCTTGACGAAAGCAGCTTAAATGGCCTCTTTTTGTATCTTCTATTTCTTTTTAGGTTGAAAAACGGGAAGGAGCTTTGTTCGCACTTCGCCAAAACCTATTCTTCTGTCTTTGCCTTCACAGTACCCGCGCATAATCACGGTATCATTATCTTCAATAAATTTCCTTTCGCTGCCGTCTTTCAATTTAATAGGTTTTTCACCTCTCCACGAAAGTTCCAGCATAGAACCATAAGAATCTGGAGTGGTACCGGAAATTGTACCCGAGCCCATCATATCACCGGAAATTACATTGCACCCGTTTATGGTGTGATGCGCCAGCTGCTGGCTCATATTCCAGTACATATATTTAAAATTCGAGCTGGAAACCTGCGTCTCATCGCTTCCTTCCGGCTGAATAAAAACTTCCAGATTGATGTCGAAACTTTTCTTTCCTTTAAACTGAAGGTATGGCAATAAATCTTTTTCCGGTTTCGGGCTCTCGGTTCTAAAAGGTTCCAGGGCATCGAGGGTCACAATCCAGGGAGAGATGGAAGAGGCAAAGTTTTTTGCCAAAAAAGGCCCCAGCGGCACATATTCCCATTTTTGAATATCGCGTGCGCTCCAGTCATTAAACAGTACCAGCCCGAAG
>JBAVQO010000175.1:0-2300 GCA_049694135.1 Gillisia sp.
TTATTAACTATCGAATCATAATTAAACCATTCCTTTACAAAGTTTATTTTGTGAGGATTTACAGTTATGGAATCTATATGATCTGTAAAAACACCTGTTTTTGTGTAAAAGGAATTTAAAAAAAGATAACCTTCTTTAATATCACTTTTTTCATCCTGAGCATAAATGTTCAGCGACAATAAAATTATGAATAGTTGAAGAATATGAACGTTTTTCAAAAAATATTGGATTTGTATCTTCTGTAATTTAATAAAAAAACCGGGAACGTTACTTCCCGGTTTACTTTATAAAATATTTTGACGTCTTATCTTAAATATGCATCGCCCTGTCGTTCGCCGCAAGAGCAGCTTCTTTAACGGCTTCAGCATAGGTTGGATGGGCGTGGCTCATTCGGGAAATATCTTCGGCAGAAGCACGAAACTCCATAGCGGTAACTCCTTCAGCAATTAAATCGGCTGCACGGGCACCAATCATATGTACTCCCAATATTTCATCGGTATCGGCATTGGTAAGGATTTTCACAAATCCGTCGGTATCTCCACTCGCTCTGGATCTTCCTAAAGCACGCATTGGGAATTTTCCCTCTTTATAATTCACTTTTTCATCCTTCAACTGCTCTTCAGTTTTTCCAACCGATGCAACTTCAGGCCAGGTATAAACTACTCCCGGAATTAAATTATAATCGATATGTGGTTTTTGTCCGGCAATGGTTTCGGCCACAAAAGTTCCTTCTTCTTCGGCTTTATGAGCAAGCATCGCTCCTCTAACCACATCGCCAATGGCATAAATGTTCTTTACGTTGGTTTGTAAATGTTCATTTACGGCAATCATTCCGCGGTCGCCCATTTTAACTCCGGCAGCTTCAGCATTTAAGCCTTCGGTAAAAGGTTTTCTTCCTACCGAAACAAGGCAATAATCGGCTTTAAATTCTACTTCATTCCCTTTTTTATCATCGGCTTTTACAATTACCTCATCTCCTTTTCTCTCTACCGATTTCACTTTATGACTAACATTGATTTTGAAACCTTCTTTTTTAAGAACCTTATTCAATTCTTTAGAAAGCGCAGCATCCATAGTAGGAATAATTCTGTCCAAATATTCTACCACAGTAACCTCGGCTCCCAATCTTTTATAAACCTGACCAAGCTCCAAACCGATAACTCCACCACCGATCACCAATAAATGTTTGGGAATTTCTTTCAGTTTTAAAGCTTCGGTAGAAGTGATTACCCGTTCTTTATCTATTTCGATAAAAGGCAAATTGGCAGGTTTAGAACCAGTAGCAATAATGGTGTTTTTCGCCTCGATAGTTTCCTGTTCTCCCTCCGTTTTATCGATAGTGATATGAGTGGCATCTTTGAAAGAACCAACGCCTTCAAAAACCTCGATTTTATTCTTATCCATTAAAAATTTGACTCCGTCGCAGGTTTGAGACACCACAGCAGATTTCCGTTTCATCATTTGTTCCAGGTTCACTTTTATCTCTCCCGGAATGTCAATTCCATGTTCTTCAAAATGCTTTACGGCATCTTCGTAATGATGCGAAGAATCTAAAAGTGCTTTACTCGGAATACAACCTACATTCAGGCAGGTTCCGCCCAAAGTGGGATATTTTTCTATGATCGCAGTTTTTAATCCCAACTGTGCACAGCGAATTGCCGCTACATATCCTACGTGTCCAGATACTATTATTACTACATCATACGTACTCATAAGTTTTTTTTTAAGGTTTTCAAAAATCGATACCAAAAGTACGACTATTCTATACAATGACCAATCCTCCTATATCGCGATTTTCAATAAATCCATTTTATAGAGCGATAGCCGTGGAATTTTTTACAGGACTTATAACAAAGGTGCTTTGCGTGCTGCCAATATGTTCCAGAGCGGTGAGTTTGGTGACCATGAATTCACGATACGCCTCCATATCCTCCACAAAGATCTTCAGAATATAATCATATTCCCCGCTTACGTGGTAGCATTCCAGCACTTCGGAAAGTTTTAAAACTTCCGATTCGAATTTGTTGATATATGTCTTGCTATGCTGCGCTAATTTTATCTGGCAAAGTACCATGAAATTTCGATTGACCGCATGTGGATCAACCAAAGCGACATATTTGGAAATGACTCCGCTTTTTTCCAGGCGTTTTACTCGCTCAAAAATGGCAGTGGCAGAAAGAT
Source organism: Gillisia sp. (assembly GCA_049694135.1). Classification (GTDB taxonomy): domain Bacteria; phylum Bacteroidota; class Bacteroidia; order Flavobacteriales; family Flavobacteriaceae; genus Gillisia. The sequence goes on from JBAVQO010000175.1 coordinate 2,182, forward strand.
TCAGCTTAAGTGAGAGTTGCTTATTGGTTATTTTACTATTCTTCTGAAGTTGCTGAAGGATCTGAAAATCTGTTTTATCTAATTTCATAGCCGAAGATTTTTCTGAATTTATAGTCGAT
>JBAVQO010000176.1:0-6208 GCA_049694135.1 Gillisia sp.
GCTGGAACTATAAGCAGAAAGTCCGGCGAATTTAGCGCTCCCCTGTATACCGCCCATACTGCTAATATTTACTACATGGCTTCCTTTGTTCATAAAAGGCAACATAGATTTTATAATTGCCGCAACGGCAAAAACGTTGGTATTAAAGACATTTTTAAATTCTTCAGTGCTCGTTTCCGAAAAAGGTTTATTTACGATGGTACCGGCATTATTGATCAGAACATCCACATTTTGACCTTTTTTCTGAAGATAAGAAGTCAATTTTTCTAAATCTTCAGAGTTTGTCAAATCGCAGGCAAAAGGTATTACATTTTTTAATTGAAGGGCTTCCACCTGTTGAATATTGCGGGAAATGGCGATTACTTGATCACCTTTTTCGGCAAAGATTTTTACCAGTTCCAATCCAATGCCCCTGCTTGTTCCGGTTATCACTACATGTTTCATCCTTCAGTAAGTTTTATTTCTTTTTGGGGAGAATTTGCCATTTTATAGAGTCCGGGAATAAGTTGCTTCACCAGGGAGGCCATAAACTCAAAGTCCATTTTCGCAGCTTCATCCTGCACTTTATGATAATATTCATAGTTGGTAAAGTCGAAGCTGCTTAAGGTCTGTGCAGGAACATGAAACTGTTCATAAAACGAATAATTATCGCTGCGCCTAAACAAGTTGTATTGAGCAGCCTGCGGAAGAAATCCCAGCACTTTTTTGTCGGCATATTTATTAAAAACCTCTGCCATATTTGAAAGATTAAAACCTGTTAAATATGCCAGATAATCTTTATCTTTCATGGGAACTCCCACCATTTCCAGATTGACCATTGCATACAGGTCAATCCCCTGAGACTTTAACTTTTCTGCCAGGTGGGCAGAACCTTTTAGCCCGAGTTCCTCTCCAGAAAACAAGGCAAAGATGATACTGCGTTTATTCTGGTTAATTTGTGAAAATTTTCTAGACAGTTCCAGCACAGAGACGGTTCCCGCAGCATTATCGTCGGCACCATTGGCAATGGAATCGTTATCAACAGGTTTCTGAATTCCTATATGATCGTAATGCGCACCAATAAGAATATATTGCTGTTTTAACTCAAGATCTTTTCCCGGGATTACACCAACGATATTGTAAGCCGTTCTGCCACTTGTTGAAAACGTATCTCGATATGTTTTAAAAAAAGGCTCTACGTTATATTCCCGAAGTTTATTTTCAATAAAGTCTGCCGCTTTTTCAATCCCCGGTGAACCCGTATTTCTTCCTTTTAATTCATCTGAAGCCAGATATTCAAGATTATCTTTCAGATTATTGACTGAGACTTCAAGATCTGCAACACCTAATTCAGGCGTATTTGCTGTGGTGTTTTCTGCTGAAGTATTTTGAGTGGAATTACAGGCCGCTGCACATAAAATTATACTTAAAAGGCCTATTTTAACAACATATTTTCTCATAAGCTAAAGATAAAAAAATCCCGCTATTAAGCGGGATTCTGTATAAAATTCTTGCGGTTTACCAGGACAGCCGGGCAGGTTATGCCAGCATAGTTACCGGGTTTTCCAAATAATTTTTAAGGGTCTGAAGAAATGCCGCTCCGGTTGCACCATCTACAGTCCGATGATCGCAAGCCAGCGTAAGTTTCATGGTATTTCCTACCACAATTTGCCCTTCTCTTACCACAGGTTTTTCAACAATGGCTCCCACAGATAGAATCGCGGAATTGGGCTGATTGATTATACTTGTAAATTCAGTGATTCCGAACATCCCCAGGTTAGAAACGGTAAACGTACTTCCTTCCATTTCGGCTGGTTGTAGTTTTTTGTTTCTAGCTTTAGTGGCAAGTTCTTTCACCTGGGCACCAATACGGGTCATCGATAATTGATCGGCAAATTTAATTACCGGCACCACAAGTCCTTCTTCCACAGCCACGGCAACTCCCATATGAATATGGTGTGCAATTTTGGTTGTATCGCCTGTCCATTGGGAATTTACTTTCGGATGCTTTCTAAGCGCCATCGCCGAAGCCTTGATTACCATGTCGTTAAAAGAAATCTTAACATCAGGCAATTCATTTATTTGCTTCCTGGACTCCATTGCCATTTTCATATCCACTTCGATCGCCAAATAGTAATGTGGTGCAGAAAATTTGGATTCTGCCAATCGCTTCGCAATGGTTTTGCGCATTTGCGAATTCTTGATTTCCTCAAAACTTTCTTCGCCAAAAGGAACATAAGGTCGCGCTCCACCTTTGCTTTCCTGCTCAGCAGGTTCTGCAGCTTTCGAAGCAGGTTTTTCTGAAGGTTTAAAAGATTCTATATCCTTTTTTACAATCCTTCCGTTTTCACCACTTCCTTTTACATTGTTAAGGTCGATCCCTTTGTCTTCCGCCATTTTTTTGGCCAAAGGAGAAGCGAAAATTCTTCCCCCATCTGAAGATGAGGCGTTACCTTCTGAAGAAGAACCTTTATCGTCGCTTTTTTCTTCTGAAGAAGATTTTTGTTCTGAAGATTCTTTGGAAGCTTTAGGTTTGCTTTTTGAAGTTCCGCTTCCAATTCCTGAAATATCGGTTCCTTCAGGCCCTATAATAGCTAAAAGACTGTCTACTTTAGCCGACTCGCCTTCGTGAATTCCTATTTTAAGAAGAGTTCCTTCATAAAAAGATTCGAATTCCATGGTTGCTTTATCGGTTTCAATTTCAGCAAGAATATCGCCTTCCTCAACTTTATCTCCTTCTTTCTTTAACCATTTTGCTACGGTACCTTCTTCCATGGTATCGCTTAAACGGGGCATTTTTATAATTTCAACACCTTCAGGAATTTCACCAGAACCGGAATCGGAATCCTGTGATTCTTCTTCTTTTTCTGCTTTTTCGGAAGCCTCCGGTTTAGATGTTTCTTCTTTTTTGTCTTCTTTACCTTCCGATTTATCTTCAGACTTTCCAGACTCCTTTCCTTTTCCATCTATAAGAGCCGAAATGTCTTCTCCTTTTTCACCTATAATAGCCAAAAGGGTATCAACAGGGGCGCCCTCTCCTTCGGGAATTCCTATGTGCAACAAGGTTCCCTCGTAAAAAGACTCAAATTCCATCGTGGCTTTGTCTGTTTCTATCTCCGCCAGAATATCACCTTCTTCAACTTTATCTCCTTCTTTTTTCAGCCATTTCGCAACAACCCCTTCTTCCATGGTGTCGCTCAAACGAGGCATCTTAATAACTTCTGCCATAATTTATTCTACTTTATTTGATAAAAACGGATAATCTTCCTGTTCGTAAACCACATCGTACATAAGACTTGTGTCGGGAAAATCAGATTCTTCTGCGAACTTTTCGCATTCTTTAACTTTGTCTTTTACCCTCTTATCTATTTCTTTGATTTCCTTATCGGTGGCGTATTTTTTCTCTTTAATCACATCAAGAACCTGAGTGATAGGATCGATTTTTTGGTATTCTGCGACCTCTTCTTTGGTACGATATTTTTGCGCGTCACTCATAGAATGCCCGCGATATCGATACGTTTTCAATTCCAGAAAGGTGGGGCCGTCTCCTTTTCTGGCTCTGGTAATGGCTTCATCTAAAGCCTCTGCCACCTTTATAGGGTTCATGGCATCTACGGGACCGCAGGGCATCTCGTATCCATTCCCGATTTTCCAGATGTCTGTGCTCTTAGAAGTACGCGCAACAGAAGTACCCATGGCATATCCGTTATTTTCAACACAAAAAACCACCGGTAAATTCCAGTTTACCGCCATATTCAATGTCTCATGCAGCGATCCCTGCCGAGCAGCACCGTCTCCTAAAAAAGTAAGCGTAACAGCATCTCTTTTAAAATACTTGTCGGCAAAAGCGATTCCTGCTCCCAAAGGAATTTGTCCTCCTACAATACCATGACCTCCATAAAACCTGTGTTCTTTAGAAAAAATATGCATAGAACCACCCAAACCATGAGAGGTCCCTGTTTTCTTTCCATATAGTTCTGCCATCACCCTCTTGGGATCCACTCCCATTCCAATGGGCTGCACATGATTTCTGTAAGCGGTAATCATCTTATCTTTGGAAAGATCCATAGCGTGCAAAGCTCCCGCCAGTATGGCTTCCTGCCCGTTGTACAGGTGTAAAAATCCTCTAACTTTCTGTTGAATATAAACCTGCGCAAGTTTATCTTCAAACTTTCGCCAAAACAACATATCTTCATACCACTTCAAATAGGTGGCTTTCGTGATTTTCTTCATTTAAAAATTATTTTAAGGCCGGACAGTGGATTTTGCCAGCAGATAACAAAAATACTATTTTCAATAAGAATGAAAAACAGTTTTATTACTAAAAAATTTCGAAAACGTTATAGATACGTATTATCGAATCCGAACGGCAACAAATCTCTCAAAGAATTAGATTTTACAACCTTTCCCGTTTCTCCCGAAAAAAATATTTCTATAGGCTGTTTCTGAAGAATTTCATATTCGGCAATGGCCTGACGGCACGCTCCACATGGCGGCACAGGATTTTTAACTTCGAATTCTGAAGATTTTGCCGAGATCGCTATTTTAAGGATAGGGATTTTCGGATATTTTGCACCGGCGTAGTAAATCGCAGTTCTTTCTGCGCACAAACCCGATGGGTACGAAGCATTTTCCTGATTGCTCCCGGTTATTATCTCATTATTTTGAAGTAGAATAGCGGCTCCAACGCGAAATTTTGAATACGGGGCGTAGGCCGTATCGCGAGTCTCTATGGCTTTATTCATTAAATTCTGAACATCCGACGGCAACTCGTCGAAGGAGTCGTAAACTTCCAAAGTAGAAGTTATGCTAATTGATTTCATTCAATAGAAAATTTAGGAGCAGTTAACGATTCTAGTTATCTGCATATTTCTCCCCGAAATTAAAGGTAAGCCCGAAACGAAGGGTTCCTTCCAGTGGACTCACCACTTTAGAGGTAGAAAATAAATAGGAAATATCAATTTTTACTGGCTGATATTTGAATCCTGCACCAACGGCCACGAATTTCCTTGATCCCTTAGTAGCACTTTCATTAAAATATCCGGAACGAACAGAGAAAGAATCCTGAAAAACATATTCGGCTCCAAAAGCCCAGGTAACTTCCCTGAGTTCTTCGCTAAAACCGCCAGGCGCATCTCCAAAGGACTTAAAAATACCTTCAATGGCACCTATGTTGTTATAAACTTCTTCATCGCTCCTATCAATAACCCCGTCGCCATTAAAATCTTTAGGAGTAGGCACCAACAATTTATTAAATTCTAAATAAGTCCCCAACCTGTTGGAAGGATCAAAAATAAAGTCGAAACCTGCTCCGGCCTTAAAATTAGTGGGAATAAAATTTTCCTGACCCACCTGATCGTATTTTATTTTAGGTCCGATATTCGAAATATTGGCTCCGGCACGAAACCGGCCATCAAAATTGCTCATTACAATTTCATGGGACTGATAAAACGCAGCGATATCTACACCGAAACTGGAGGCAGCCGTTGCATCTTCACTATTTACCGCAAGTTTAAGATCAGATCTTAAGTACCTTCCTGCCACAGCCATAGAAAAATTTTCGGCAAGACGAAGAGAATAAGATAAATCCAGTGTTAATTCATTAGGACTTAGCAGTAAAGGCTCTTCTTCAAAGCCGCCCTGAGTTTCAATAGTTCCCAGGCTAAAATATCTGAAGCTTGCCGCCACTGCACTTCGATCATCCAAACGGTTAAAATAGGTAAGATTTCCCAGGAAGATGTCGTTAACGATATTGCTCAAGTACGGAGTGTAGGATACACCTACCCCCTGCCCGCTCTCAATAAAGGCAAATTTGGCGGGATTCCATTGTTGAGAAAAAGCATCGGCCGAGGTGGCTACTCCCTGGTCTCCCATTCCGGCAGCACGAGCATCTGCAGCAATGAGTAAAAAAGGAACTGCAGTAGTTATTACCCTATCCTTCTCTGTTTGAGAAAACCCTTTAAAGTTTATAAGACAGGTAATACCCAGAAATAAAAGCGTAATTTTTTTCATCACATTCATTAATGTTTAACAAATATATATTTTTATTCTTGTTAAGAGAATAATGCACTTCAAATTCAGAGGAATTCGGAAAATTTCGAAATTGATAAATCAAGCCGTTTTTAAATAACAGAATTCTTTATTAAATATTGCGTAAATGTTTAAATAAAGAAAACTTTTCAGCAATAATTAACACAAGTGCAATCACGAAACGAAGACCTGTAAAAAC
>JBAVQO010000177.1:0-2126 GCA_049694135.1 Gillisia sp.
CACCACGGTTCGCGTATTTTCAGGCTTGAAAGCCAATGATACAATTTTAACTTCCGGCGTTATGTCACTTAAAGATGGGACTCCCGTTAAAATTGATTTTACAGACGACCAAAACAACCGCTCGTAATGAATCTTTCTACCGTAAGCATAAAACGTCCGGTTCTTACAATTGTCCTTAATCTGGCCATCATTCTTTTTGGAATAATAGGTTATACGTATCTGGGGGTTAGGGAATTTCCCTCCATCGATCCCGCCCAGATTTCTGTACGTACCAATTATACCGGTGCAAACGCCGATATTATTGAATCTCAGATCACAGAACCTCTCGAAAAATCCATTAATTCCATAGACGGAATCAGAAATATCACTTCCTCCAGTAACCAGGGTTCCAGCAGGATCAATATTGAGTTCAATCTTGATAAGAATCTCGAAGAAGCCGCAAATGATGTTCGAGACAAGGTTTCACAAGCCGTGAGAAGCCTTCCGCAGGATATAGATGCGCCTCCTGTGGTTTCTAAAGCAGATGCAGATTCACAGGCTATTATTTCCATGACTGTTCAAAGCAATAATAAAAATGTCCTGGAACTTTCAGATTATGCCGATAACGTGATTGCCCAGCGTTTGCAGACCATTCCCGGCGTGAGCAGTGTACAGATCTGGGGCCAGCGAAAATACGCCATGCGGCTATGGATCGACCCAATAAAACTGGCTTCTTACGGAGTAACAGTCGGCGAGGTGCGCCGGGCTTTGCTATCACAGAACGTGGAACTACCTTCCGGAAAATTGACCGGAGAAAACACGGAATTGACTGTTAAAACCATCGGTAATTTATCTACCGAAGAGGAATTCAACAATATCATTATTCTGGCCAATGACGAAAAAGTGGTTCGCTTTAGCGACATCGGTAAAGCTTCTTTAGAGGCAGAAAATATGGAGACAAAGCTCAGCGATTCCGGCCAGCCAATGGTCGCTCTGGCCATTATTCCGCAGCCGGGAACCAATTATGTAGACATTGCCGATGCTTTTTATAAGGAATACGATAAGCTTAAAAAAGACTTGCCAGCAGATTTTAAACTGAATGTGGTTATAGATAATACGGTTTTTGTTAAGCGGGCGATAAAAGAAGTTATTGAAACCCTTATTATCTCGATTCTGCTGGTAATCCTTGTAATTTTTCTGTTCTTCAGAGATTGGGCGATGGCACTTCGACCTTTGATAGATATTCCCGTATCCCTGATCGCAACTTTCTTTATCATGTGGCTCTTTGGGTTTTCGATCAACGTTCTTACTCTTCTTGCTATCGTATTGGCCACGGGGCTTGTGGTAGATGACGGAATTGTAGTTACCGAAAATATTTTCAAAAAAGTAGAAGAAGGAATGCATCCTATTCAGGCTGCCATCAAAGGATCTAAAGAGATATTTTTTGCTGTGATTTCCATTTCGGTGACCCTGGCAGCAGTTTTCTTGCCGGTTATATTTCTGGAAGGATTTGTGGGGCGCTTATTTAGGGAATTCGGTGTGGTTCTGGGCGCCGCAGTAATGGTGTCTGCTTTTGTGGCTTTAACCCTCACTCCTATGCTTAATGCCTATCTTATAAAACCCGGAAAGCAAAGACATTCTAAATTTTATTCCGTTACAGAAAAGTATTTCGTTAAAATGAACACTTCTTATGCTGAATCTCTTCGGAAGTTTATGAAACGAAGATGGTTGAGTTTTCCCATTTTAATTGCCTGTTTAGGAATTATCGGGCTTTTTTACAGCTTACTGAAGAAGGAAACCGCTCCTTACGAAGACAGAAGTTTTATTCGGGTGAGCGTTACTGCACCCGAAGGCGCTTCCTATAATTACATGGACCGCTACATGAACGAATTGACCGATCTTATTAATGATTCTATTCCGGAGAAAAAAGTGAGTCTAATCATAACTTCTCCCGGCTTTGGTTCGGCATCTGTGAATAGTGGAAGAGCGATTATTTCCCTGACAGATCCCGAAACCAGGGAACGATCGCAGCATGAAATTGTGAATAAACTCACTCAATGGACCAAGCAATACCCGGGTGCTAAAAGTAGTGTTTCGGAATCTCCTACCATTGCTGTAACCCGCCACGGCGGTATGCCCATTCAATA
>JBAVQO010000178.1:0-6580 GCA_049694135.1 Gillisia sp.
CAATATGAACAGATATTTAATTTTATCCTTATTTTTCGCCACTACGCTTCTAACGGGTTGTAAAAACGGTGAAAAAAATAACACTTCACAGGGAGAAGCTACAGATTCTACCCAGGTAGCTTCAGAAAATATTCAGAATAAAGTAAATCAGTATGCGGAAGTGAAGCTGACTTCAGACCTTTCAGCTCTTTCTGATAACCAGAAAAAAATGATTCCCCTGCTTATTCAGGCGGCCAAAATTACCGATAGTTTGTTCTGGTATCAGTCCTTTGGGGGCAGAGATACCTTAATGCCTAAAGTTGATGATGCAACCAAACGCTATCTGGAAATAAATTACGGACCCTGGGACCGATTGAATAACCTGGAACCTTTCGTGGATGGTTATGGCCCTAAACCTGCAGGAGCCAATTTTTATCCGAAGGATATGACAAAAGAGGAATTCAATAATGCGGATGCTCCCAATAAAGACAGTCAGTACACTTTTTTACGCAAAGATGAAAACGGGAATTTAAAAGCCGTGTGGTACCACGAAATGTTTCCCGTACAAACCAAAAAAGCAGCCGATCTTTTAAAACAGGCCGCAGAACTTGCCGAAGATCCCGGGTTTAAAAAATACCTGAATTTAAGAGCCGAAGCTTTGTTGACCGACAAATATTACGATAGTGATGTCGCCTGGATGCAAATGAAAAACAACACTTTGGATATCGTTATTGGCCCGATAGAATCTTATGAAGATCAACTATTCGGATTAAAAACCGCTTTTGAATCCTACGTGCTGGTAAAAGACAAAGACTGGAGTCAGCGTTTGGCGAAGTATATCTCTTATTTGCCGATGCTTCAGAAAGGTTTACCCGTTGAAGAAAAGTATAAAAAAGAAACTCCGGGAACAGAATCTGATCTTAATGCGTACGATGCGGTGTATTATGCCGGACAAAGCAACGCGGGCAGTAAAACCATCGCCATCAATTTGCCAAACGACGAAAAAGTTCAGGGAAAATATGGCAGCCGCAGACTTCAGCTTAAAAATGCGATGCGTGCGAAATACGATAAAATCCTTGTTCCTATTGCCGATGAATTAATAGTTCCGGAGCAACAGAAACATATTACTTTCAACGCGTTTTTTGCCAATACCATGTTTCACGAAGTGGCCCACGGACTGGGAATCAAAAATACCATCAACAACAAAGGAACGGTAAGAGAAGCCTTAAAAGAAAATTATTCGGCATTGGAAGAAGGAAAAGCCGATGTTTTAGGAGTTTATATGATTACCAAACTGCACGAAAAAGGTGAGTTAAAAGAAGACGATCTTATGGATTATTATGTCACTTTTCTGGCCAGTATTTTCCGTTCCGTTCGTTTTGGAGCCGGCGATGCTCACGGACAGGCGAATATTGTGCGCTTCAATTATTTTAAAGAAATGGGCGCGTTTGAAGAAAACGAAAACGGAAAATACAGCGTAAATCAGGAAAGGTTTAAACAGGCTATCGATTCTCTTTCTAATGATATTTTAGAATTACAGGGGAATGGAGATTATGAAGGAGTTGGAAAACTGCTTGATGAAAAAGGAAAAATAGATGCCGGTCTTCAATCTTCATTAGATAAACTTGAAAAAGAAAATATTCCTGTAGATGTGGTTTTTGACCAGGGAACAGATGTTTTGGGACTTCAGTAAAATTGAGTATAAAAAATCATAAAGCTCGTCAACTTTTGACGGGCTTTTTTTATGCTCTTTTTTTCCGGAATTTCGTAAATTAGAACGCAAGATTTAATACCCGTTAATATGCAAACAATCCTGGGTTCGGGTGGCGCAATTGGTACAGAGCTAGCTAAAGCACTTACCGATTATACTTCAGAAATCCGGCTGGTAAGCCGAAATCCTAAAAAAGTAAACGAAACAGATGAACTTTTTCCCGCCGATATTTTAGATTTTGAACAGCTTAAAAAGGCCGTTATCGGTTCTGAAATTGTTTATCTCACCGTCGGATTTGAATACAGCTACAAAGTATGGGCTACCAACTGGCCTCTTTTGATGCGAAATCTTATCGATATTTGTTCCGAAGAAGATATTAAACTGGTTTTCTTCGATAATATTTACATGTACGATAAAGATCACTTGGGTGCCATGACCGAAGAAACCCCGGTAAATCCGTGCAGCCGGAAAGGGGAAATTCGCGCTGAAATTGCCGGAATGCTTATGAATGAAGTAATAAATGGAAATCTAAAAGCTTTAATCGCGCGCTCTGCAGATTTTTACGGCCCCGGAATAGGCCAGACAAGCATATTGACCGAAACAGTTTTCAAACCTCTAAGCCAAGGAAAAAAGGCAAACTGGTTGGTAAGCGATGCTTATAAACATTCGTTCACTTTTACTCCAGATGCCGGCAAGGCTACCGCTCAACTGGGAAACACAGATTCAGCTTATGGTGAAGTATGGCATTTACCTACGGCTGCAAATCCTTTAACCGGAAAAGAATGGGTAGAGAAGATTGCTGAAAAAATGGAAATAAAACCAGCTTATCGAACAGTACCTGTATGGCTGGTAAAATTAATGGGAATATTTGTTCCCGTAATGCGTGAAAGTGTTGAAATGAGTTATCAGTATAACCGGGATTATGTTTTTAAAAGCGATAAGTTTGAAGAGAAATTCAACTTCACTCCTACTTCCTATTCTGAAGGAATCGACAAAATTTTAATGGAAGACTACCCTGGTTTTGCTAAAAATCTATAATCTTTTGCTTTTAGGAGTAAAACTTCTAATCGGCACACGATATTTTGTAAACAACCATCATACTTTTCCTTATATTTAGGCCGCTTTAAAAAAATTGATATATGATCTTTAAGTTTTCTAACCGCAAATCGCTGCGTTTATGGGTAAGTATTTTGTTTGCGCTATTTCTTCAGCTAAATCTTTTTGCCCAAACCGATTCCCTCCGAACTCACATGAACGGAAGAGTTTATTCTCCATTTAAGACCTATAGAGAAACCCATGACAAGGTGAACGATTTGGTGCACACTAAATTGGATGTTTCCTTCGATTATGATAAGGCTTATTTGTACGGAAAAGAATGGGTGACACTTACGCCGCATTTCTATACAGTAGATTCTCTTGTTTTAGATGCCAAGGGAATGGACATCAAAGAGATTTCTGTGGTAAAAAATGGAAAAAATGAAAAGCTTTCCTACACTTACAAAGACGGATTGCAACTGCATATTGCGTTAGACAAATCTTATAAAAAAGGAGAAAAGTATACTCTATATATCGATTATACCGCGAAGCCAAATGAATTAAAAATTGGCGGTGGTGGTGCTATTGTAGATGCAAAAGGTCTTTATTTTATAAATCCACAAGGGAAAATTCCTTCCAAACCCACTCAGATATGGACTCAGGGAGAAACGGAATCTTCCTCGGCCTGGTTCCCGACCATAGATACACCAAACCAGAAAACCACCGATGAAATTTCGATGACGGTTCCTTCTAAATATGTAACTCTTTCCAACGGATTAAAAACTTCAGAAAAAGATAACGGCGATGGTACAAGAACAGATACCTGGACCATGGATGAGCCACATTCCCCTTATTTGTTTATGATGGCAGTAGGAGATTTTAAAGTCACTCACGATACCTGGAAGGGAAAGCCTGTAGATTATTACCTGGAACCTCAATATGCGCCTTATGCAAAAGATATTTTTGGAGACACTCCGGAAATGATCGAGTTATATTCCAATTTACTGGGAGTAGATTTTCCGTGGCAAAAATACGCACAGATCGTGGTTCGCGATTATGTTTCCGGAGCCATGGAAAACACCACCGCTACTCTTCACGGGGAATCTGTTCAAAAAACTCCGCGTGAATTACTAGACGGAAGCGCAGAAGAGACCATTTGTCACGAACTATTTCACCAGTGGTTTGGCGATTACGTTACTGCCGAAAACTGGAGCAATATCACCCTGAACGAATCTTTTGCAGATTACAGCGAAACTTTGTGGGATACCCATAAGCACGGGCAGGATGCCGGCGACGAAAAGAATTACGAAGACATGCTTAGGTATATGCGATTGCCAGACAGAGCTCACCGAAGCCTTGTGAATTTCTATTATGATGATCCTTTGCAGATGTTCGATCTTGTTTCCTATCAAAAAGGTGGACGAATTCTGCATATGCTGCGCAATTACGTAGGCGATGAAGCTTTTTTCGCAAGCCTGCACGAATACCTTACCACCTACAATCATGACAACGCAGAAGCGCAACAGTTACGTCTTGTTTTTGAAAAAGTGACCGGAAAAGATCTTAGCTGGTTTTGGGATCAATGGTACTACGGAAAAGGATATCCGGTGTTGGATGTGAAATATTCTTATGATGATGATTCTAAAACCGCCAAGGTGTATCTCTCGCAAAACCAGGAGGAACAGCGAATTTTCAGACTGCCTATGAAGGTGGATGTTTATTCAGCTGATGGCTCTAAAAATAGAATTGATTATGTGCTCGATGCTAAAGAAGATACTTTAAGCATTCCTTATCCAAATGGGAATAAACCTGCTTTAATAGATGTAGACGGCGAAAAAGTGCTGTTGGCTAAAATAAATGACAGCAAAAACCTGGATCAATACATTTACAGCTACGACCACGCCGGAATTTATGTGAACCGCAGGCAGGCGGTAGAATACGCTGCAAAACATCAGGACGATAAAAAAGCGGTGCAATTTTTAATGCGTGCTCTTAAAGATCCCTACCACGGAATAAGGCAACTCACTGCTCTAAACCTTGATATGAAGAATCCGGCGGTGGTAAAAGCCACTTCAAAAACACTTAAAGATCTTGCCAAAAATGATGAAAAAGCAATGGTTCGGGCCTCGGCTCTTCACGATTTAGCCAGTCTTGAAGATAAATCCTATCGGAATTTATTCCTTAGCAGCTTAAAAGATCCGTCTTATACCGTAGAAGCAACTGCTTTAGATGGCCTTTTCGCCTTAAATCCAGATGAAGGATATAAACAGGCGATTGCCTTAAAAAAAGATAATCTTTCCTCTTTAACACGAGAACTGGCACAGATTTTTGCAGCTAAGGGCGGCGACAGTGAAAAGGACTTTTTTCAATCTACCTTTGAAAAAGCATCAATTTTTGGAACTCGCGGTTTATTGGGTGCTTATACCACCTGGCTTAAACGCGTTCAAAATGAAGAAATCGTTAGAAACGGAGTTCAGCAAATTTCCGATCGTTTAAACTCTTTTAATAATGCGCGATTTATCCAGGGCGGAATTCAGGATCTTCAGGAACTAAGCGATGCAAAAAAGGATAATTCTTCCGTTCATACTTATATTGAGCAGGAAATATCGCGTTTAAAAGAGCGGGCAGATTCTCTTCAATAGAAAGACAAAGCAGCATTTTTATAATTCCGAAATTTAGAAGTGGATTTTATACGTACTAGGAAAGAATAAAATTTATTAGTATTTTTAGATTTATTTAACATTTGTTAATTTAAACAGTAGTGAGTGTGCGAATTCCCCGGCGCCATTCTTTTTTATGTACTTATGATGAACCCTATATTAAAAGCGAGTAACGAGCTTGTTACCAATCACCCACTGCTAATTTTTACGGATATTGAAACTTTAGAGATAAAGTTCGCAAATCCTGCCGTGGAAAAATTCCTGGGATCCACACTCAACGATGCTAAAAAAATAATTCCTCAGTTTGAAAAAAGATTTATTCACCCTGATGACTGTTGTACCTATACAGATTTTATAAAATCTTTAAAAGGTTCTTCAGAAGATGAAGTAAAGGAAATCGAACTTCGTTTACGATCTAAAGAACAGGAGTATAAGAGCTTCAGATTTTTTACCCGCAGGTATAATTTTCGTTTTGATAACGAGAATCCCATGGCCATTAGCCTTATTTTTCCGGCCTGTACTGCAAAAAAGATTCCTGAAGATCAGGAGAACGATTACCGGGAATTAAAAAAAGAATATCAGCATTTACTGGAATCTTTAGACGAGGCCTTCTGTGTTGTTGAAATGATCTTCAATAAAGAAAATGAGCCGGTAGATTATTTATTTATCAAGACCAATACCGCCTTCGAAGAACAAATAAACCTGAAGAATGTGGTAGGTAAGACCATGCGGGAACTTATTCCCGATCATGAAGATGATTGGTTTAAGATATATGGAAAAGTGGCCAAAACTGGAGAAGCTTTACGATTCAAATTCCAGGGAAAGAAACTGAACAATGCCTGGCTGGACCTTTATGCTTTTAAACTGGCGGAACCAACAGGCAATCAGGTAGGAGTGATTTTCAAAAATATTTCAGAGCAGGTGCAATTAGATCAGGAGCTAAAACAGGCCAAAGCAGCCCTCGAAAAAAAAGCTTCCCAGCGTGAAAAAGAGCTCAAGGAAAGCAACGCACTACTTCAAACGGTTTTTGATACCACCAAGTTAGGAATTGCAGTTTTCAGAATAATTTCCAACAATAACGGCGAAGCCGAGGATTTTGAATATGTGCGTATAAACGAGGTGTTGCGAGAAATGTCTTCCAACAAAAATATTCTGGGAAAAAGATATAGCGAAACCACCTCTTATGGAGTAGAAA
>JBAVQO010000179.1:0-2874 GCA_049694135.1 Gillisia sp.
ACCTTGGGAGGTACTCTGGCCAATGCGGCCGATGCGATCTGGGAGAATCCTGCCTATCTGCATGGTGCAGTCGCTTGGAGGATACACCTGAATGCCTGGCGTGGAGCTTATGCCGCCGATCTTCTCGGCTGGCATGAAAGGGCTAAAAGTCATTTCAATAGTTATGCTAATTCCCAGGTTTTATCTCCTCCCGAAGGACCCGTTGTGCCAGATACTTCCCGGTTTTTTGCAAGGCAGCAGGAAAGATTAGGAACTGCTATGTTCAGTCGCGGCTATATAAGCCGACATCCCAATGATAATACAGTGGCACATCATTACGATATGAACCTCGTGTTCATCGATCAGCTGCTTACGCATTTTCAATGGACGGGTGATAGGCAGTTCCTGAAAAAGATGTGGCCGGTAATAAAGCGTCACCTGGCTTGGGAAAAAAGAAATTTTGATGCCGATGGAGATGGGCTTTACGATGCCTATGCTGCTTTATGGGCCAGTGATGCCCTGCAGTATAGCGGGGGTGGTGTCACCTATACTTCTGTCTATAATTACCGCGCCAATAAAATAGCTGCGGAATTGGCCAAAATTCTGGGCGAGGATCCGGAACCTTATCTGCAGGAAGCTCAGCATATTTACTCAAATCTTCAGAAGAAGTTATGGCTCCCGAAAAAAGGGGTTTACGCCGAATACAAGGATCTGCTTGGAGAACAGCTTCTTCATAAGGAACCTGGGGTCTGGACCGTTTATCATAGTATCGATAAAAAAGCGGCAGACAAATTTCAGGCGTACCAGGAGCTGAATTATATCGACACCCAAATTCCTCATATACCGGTTGCTGCAGAAGGTTTGGATGAAGGTCTCTATCTGCTCTCTACCACTAACTGGCAACCCTATACCTGGTCGGTGAACAATGTTACTCTGGCTGAAAATTTGAATGCAGCGTTGGCCTTCTGGCAGGGCGGGGATACTCAGGCTGCCTTTAAACTGTGGAAAAGTGCGGTCCTTGAAAGTATGTATTTGAGCGCTTCGCCGGGGAATTTTGAGCAATTATCTTTTTATGATGCTGCGCGGGGAGAACTGTACCGGGATTTTGGCGATCCGATAGGGGTGGCGGCAAGAGCTCTTGTAGAGGGGCTTTTTGGGATACACCCCGATGCACTTAAAGACACTCTTACAATAGAACCGGGCTTCCCTGCAAAATGGAAGAATGCTTCCTTAAAGCTTCCGGACATTTCTGTTGCTATGAAAATGGAACAGAACCGGATTGTTTATCATATCAACCCAAATTTTCCGGAGCAAATGAATTTGCGCCTGAAATTAATTTTGCCTTCTTCGGAAGTTGAAAATGTTCTTATAAACGGAAGTAAAATACCGTACCGCACTTCTGATGAAATTGGTTCTCCTGAACTCATTGTGGAAGCCGGGCCTATGCATGCCTATGAAGTAAAAATCGAGTTGAAGGGCGAAGCTCTTGAACAATTAAAGTATGAGAAAAATAAGGTAGCCGGAGGAGATATTTTGTTGAACTTATCGAAAGCCGAAATAATTGCTGTCAAAGATCCACAAAATGCTTTGCAGGATTTTGATCAGAAGGATAAATCTTTAGATGCAAAATTAACTGATGAACCCGGTGATAAGGTTTTTTTTCTGAAATTACACCAGGGAGATGTACAGTGGTGGGCACCTATTAAAATTACGCTCCTGCCTGAAGTGGAGATTGCTTCTATAGAAGATACCAAGGAGAGCGTTCTTCTTCGGCTTCAGAATAACAGCAAAAAGGCTCTGAGAGGAACTTTAGATTTGGGGGAGCAGAATCCGATAAAAACAAATCTTGTAATACCAGAGGGGACTGAGCAGAAAATAAAGCTAAAAAAGACTAATCTCGGGACGGGTACAAACAAAATAGATTTTCAGCCGGAGAAAGGAAAAATACACCATCTGCAATTCCAGAGCTGGGATATTCCCGCTTCGGGAAATGAAAAATGGGATATGGTGGAACTTTCAAGCTTTTTCAACAGCAAAGTTACAGATGTTTTTAAGAATCAATATTTTTCACCCCGTCCTGATTCGCCGACTCTGCAGTTGCCAACCACAGGAGTGGGAAACTGGTGCTATCCGTCAGTTTGTGAAGATATTTCCATAGATGATTCAGGGTTGCGCAGGACAGTAGGCAAAGACGAAAAAATTATTATGCCGCAGGGGATTCCTTTTCAAACACCTTCCGCAGAAAAAGAAAACAATATTCTCTTTACTTCTCAATGGGATGTTTACCCCCAACAGGTTGAAATTCCTTTACTGGGAAAGGCTTCTCACGCTTATTTCCTGCTGGCCGGAACTACAAATCCCATGCAAAGCAGGCTAGTGAACGGGAAGTTAACTGTAACCTATGAAGATGGGACAAAAGAGGTCCTTTTGCTCAAAAATCCGGAGAACTGGTGGCCTGTTGAGCAGGATTATTACGTAGATGGTTTTGCGTTTACTACAGATGCTCCGCTTCCGCCGCGAGTTTACTTTAAAACAGGAAAAATTTCCAGAGATTTTAGTAATTATGTTGTTATTCATGGCTTCTCAGATCACGGGATTGACGGAGGTGCCGGTACTGTCCTGGATCTTCCGCTGAACTCTGAAAAATCCTTGCAAAGCCTGACGGTGAGTTCTGTTGCCAATGATGTGGTGGTGGGGTTAATGAGCCTGACTTTAAAAAGATAAAGAATGATGCGAAAACAATTCCTTTCTACCTCAGTTTTGGCATCCCTGGGAATGTGTATGCCGTTCAATTATCAATTATTTGCTATGGATCCTGAGCTTTCTGGTTTCGAGAGGAGATTGAAGCCGGTAGGACGGGCACTGGAATTTGAGGATTATTACGTGTGGGGGAAT
>JBAVQO010000180.1:0-3908 GCA_049694135.1 Gillisia sp.
GATCTCATTTCTGAAACTTTTCTGGCCGGCTTAAAGTCTATGAAAAACTTCAAAGGAGAAGCTTCAGAAAGAACCTGGTTGATCTCTATTCTGAAAAGAAAAATAATCGACCATTATCGCAGGATAAATTCAAAAAAAGGAAAAGCCGAAGTCAGGATCACTTATAACGACGATTCTAATGAAGGCGACTGGCTGGAAGAGCAAGCGCCGGATCATTCTGACAAAAATGCCGAAGACCTTCTCGAAAATGAAGAATTGGGAGTCGCTATTTTGGAATGTATGGAGAATCTTTCTGAAAAACACCGCGAAATATTCAAAATGAAAACCATTGATGGTTTTGATACCGAAGCCATTTGTAATGAGTTTGCAATAACGCCGTCTAACCTGTGGGTTATTATTCATCGGGCAAGAACTACTCTAGCCCAATGCCTGGAAAAAAACTGGTTTTAATATGGGATTGAAAAGTTGGATTTTTATTGATTGTACGCAGGCCAACAAATGTTGTGATAAAGCACAGTATAAGGATGCTTCCGCAGTAGAAAAGATAAAGATGCTTATGCATCTGGTATTTTGTAAACCCTGCCGAAAATACACCTCAAATAATCGCAAGCTCACTTCTCTTATTAAAGAATCGAAGCTTCAACGCTGCACCAAAGAAGAAAAAGAGAACTGGAAGAACCTTATAAAGAAAGAAATCAAAGAATAAATTCCAGAAAGTATAGCATTCCCAGCCAGAATATTGGCACCCCTTCTACCCAAAAAGAAGCATAATATTTGGCCTGTCTAATCACAGAATATCTAATTAGAAGCATTCCCGCGATTGCAGCCACAAAAAGGCTTATGCTACTTGTTAGTTCTTGATGTTGCTTTAAAAGTTCCATTAAAAAAACTAAGCATAATAACAAAATTCCGAAAACCCGGGTTTTCCGTACTCCCAGGTGCTGGGGAATAGTACCCAGGTTGGCCATATCGAATCGGAGATCCCTGATATCGAACGGAAGAATCAGAGCCATTACAATACAGAATCGTTGTACAAAACTAATAAATACATCGGGTTGAAAAAGGTCTACATGATCAGTTAACGGTAGCAAAACCGTAACCCCCGCCCACACCAATGAAATAATGAATATTTTGGTATTTGGCAAACCACGCAAATTTCTGCTTTCGCTAAAAACCGGAAGAACATAGAGAACGGTAAAAAGACCTAAAATTCCGGAGATCAATAACACTCTGAAAGTTTGAAGAAAGCTGAAGTAAATCAGGAACAGAAAGGCAACGAAAGAAAACACCTGAATAAACCTTAAATTCCTGGTTAAGCTAAGGTGGTGCAAACCCGCAATTCCGGCATATTTCACAAAATTATAGCCGGTTATGGTGCCTAAAAAGATAAAAAGCTCCAAACGGTAATTTATGGGCACTTCAAAATTATGTACAGTAATTACGCTTAACGAGACCACCGCCAGCGCTACATGAATACTACTGCTAATATAGAAATCAAACAACTTTTTCAAGTCTGGATTTTTTAGAATTATAAATTCATAAACCTGCACGAAACATGACGCAAAATCTTAACAACTCTAAGGCTTCAAAACATTAAAATTTACGTTTAAAATATGTAATTTCGCAGCACAAAACACAACTTATTTTTAATGAGAACCGATTCTTTTGCTCTACGGCATATTGGCCCTAAAGAAAGTGAACTTTCTGAAATGTTGGACACGATAGGAGTCCCATCGTTAGAACAGTTAATTTATGAAACTATTCCCGACGATATAAGACTTTCCTCTCCTCTAAATTTACCTCCCGCTCTCAGTGAAAATCAATATGCCGAACATATTGGCAAACTGGCAGCCAAAAATAAGGTTTTCAAAACTTATATCGGGCTTGGATATCATCAGGCTATCATGCCGGCGGTAATTCAACGAAATATTCTTGAAAATCCGGGCTGGTATACCGCCTACACACCTTACCAGGCTGAAATCGCCCAGGGCAGACTGGAAGCTTTGCTGAATTTCCAAACCATGATAAGCGATTTAACAGGGATGGAACTTGCCAACGCATCGCTGTTAGATGAATCGACCGCTGCGGCAGAAGCGATGTCTTTACTTTTTGAGGTAAGAGATCGCGAGCAAAAAAAGAATGAGGTGATAAAATTCTTCGTTTCTGAAGAAGTTCTTCCTCAAACACTTTCCCTTTTAAAAACACGCGCATTGCCTTTAGGGATTGAACTGGAAATCGGGGATCACAGAAATTTTTCATTTTCAGAAAATTATTTCGGTGTACTTCTGCAATATCCCGGAAAAGAAGGGGAAGTTTTCGATTATACAGATTTTGTACAAAATTGCAAGGAAAGCAATATAAAAACGGTGGTTGCGGCAGATATTCTTAGCCTGGTGAGCCTGAAAGCTCCGGGCGAGTTTGGCGTAGATGTAGTAGTAGGTACCACCCAAAGATTTGGAATCCCATTGGGATATGGCGGCCCTCACGCGGCATATTTCGCCACTCGCGAAGAATATAAACGCAGTATTCCCGGCAGAATCATCGGTGTAACAAAGGACATGAATGGGCATCGTGCTTTAAGAATGGCCCTTCAGACCCGTGAACAGCATATTAAACGCGACAAAGCTACCTCCAATATCTGTACCGCCCAGGTACTCTTAGCCGTGATGGCCGGAATGTATGCCGTGTATCATGGCCCAAACGGATTGAAATACATTGCTAAAAAAGTGCATTCTTCAGCAGTTATTCTGGCCGAAGAATTGAAAAAACTGGGATATGAGCAGCAGAACTCTTCTTATTTCGATACCTTGAAGATCAAAGCGAATTCTTCAGAGATAAAAGAACTTGCAGAGAAAAGCGAGATCAATTTTTATTATCCGGATGCAGAACATGTGGTGATTGCTTTGAATGAAGCTGTAACTGTTGAAGATTTAAACAGCATCCTGAAGGTTTTTGCAGAGGTAAAAAATAAGAAAGCAAATGAAATAGAAAATTTGCGGGAGGTAAATATCATTTCTTCAGAAATAAAAAGAAAAACCGACTTTCTTACCAACGAGGTTTTTAATTCATATCATTCAGAGACAGAACTTATGCGCTATATCAAAAAGCTGGAGCGCAAAGATCTTTCCCTGAATCATTCCATGATCGCTCTGGGTTCGTGTACTATGAAACTGAATGCGGCTTCAGAAATGCTTCCGCTCAGCAATCCGCAATGGGGGAATATTCATCCTTTTGTTCCTATAGAACAGGCAGAAGGTTATCAGATTGTGTTAAAAAGACTGGAAGATCAGTTGACAGAAATAACGGGTTTTGCAGGCACTTCCCTTCAGCCAAATTCAGGCGCCCAGGGAGAGTATGCGGGATTGATGGTGATTAGAGCATATCATGAAGCCCGCGGAGATTCTCATCGTAATATCTGTCTTATTCCTTCCTCTGCCCACGGAACAAATCCTGCTTCGGCGGTGATGGCCGGAATGAAAGTAGTGGTAACGAAAGCCACTTCAGAAGGAAATATTGACATCGACGATCTTCGTGAAAAAGCAGAAAAACACAAGGATCATTTGGCCGCATTGATGGTTACGTACCCTTCTACTCACGGGGTTTTTGAGTCTGCCATTCGGGAAATTACGAAGGTTATACACGAGAACGGTGGCCAGGTTTATATGGATGGCGCCAACATGAACGCTCAGGTTGGTCTTACCAATCCGGGAAGAATAGGTGCCGACGTTTGCCACCTTAACCTGCATAAAACTTTTGCGATTCCTCATGGAGGCGGCGGCCCGGGTGTAGGACCTATTTGCGTTGCAAAACAACTGCTTCCATTTTTGCCCGGCAATCCCGTGATAAAAACAGGGGGAGAAAATGCCATTACGGCCATTTCTTCTGCACCGTGGGGTTCTGCCCTCGCC
>JBAVQO010000181.1:0-1602 GCA_049694135.1 Gillisia sp.
AGATTCTTTTGCTACCTATTATGATCATGTGAATGAGGAAGCACCTTTTAAAATTGAGTATTTTACCTTTTTTAATGTGGGCTCCCACGGTGATTTTGGGGGAGAGAAGGCCCAGGAAATATTTCATCACAGGCGGGAATCTATCAAAGGATTTTCAGAAAAAGTTGGGAAGGAAGTTATAACTGTTGATTCAAACTTAAGTGATATTTTAAGAATGAATTTTCAGAAAACTCATACCTTGAGGAGTATTTCCTGTGTGTTGCTACTGCAAAAATTGTTCAGGAATTACTATTACGCTTCCTCTGTAAGGTTTGATCAATTCAAGTTAGATCAAATTAGAATAGCAGAGTATGACCTGCTTAATCTTCAAACACTATCCACAGAATCGACTAGTATATTTTCTTCAGTCGCACAATACAATCGCATTGAACGAATAGAACTTCTTGCCAAAGAACCTGATACTTATTCTTATTTGGATGTATGTACAAATCCTCGTTTCCAAGGAGCAAGAATTAATTGTTCAGAATGTAATAAATGTATTAGGACAATGTTCACTCTTGAAATCCTTGGATTTTTAGAAAAATATACATCTGTTTTTGATCTACAGAAATTTCAAAAGAATAAACTGGAATACCTCGGACCCCTACTATTTGGAGCAGACAAAGAGACTCTGGACATACAACTTTTGCGTTTGATGAAGGAGCGAAAAATAAGAGTACGGGCGCAAACATATTACTACGGCCTAAAATGGTTCTTATTAAATAAAAAGAAGAAACTTAAAAACAGACTAAAAAGATAATTTGCTCTCCATCATATACCCATATAGAAACCGCGATCTTGATAGATTAAAGCGTTCCCTGGATTCGCTTCAAGATCAGACTGAATCTAAATTCGAAGTTTTCTTCGTGGACTATGGATCCACGCCCGCAGTAGCAAAGGAAGTCTGGGAAATTTGTGGAGCTTATTCCTTTGTAGATTACCGGTATTTCCCAACCCAATTCCAGCCCTGGAATAAAAGCCGCGCCCTCAATGCGGTGATCAAAAATTTAAAGGCCAAATTCTGCTTTGTAGCAGACGTGGATATGATCTTTCATCCGGAATTTATTAAAGAGGCGATCTCCCTGCAGCAAAATGAAAAGACAGTTTATTTCCAGGTGGGATTTTTAAGTAATAAAGATGATCCCGATAAAATAACTTTAGAGAAATTTGAGAGCTATAGAAAGAGTACGGCAGAAGCTACCGGCCTTAGCATGTTTCCGGTAAAAATTTTAAAAGAGCTTAGAGGCTTTGATGAATTTTATCATTTCTGGGGCGCTGAAGATACCGATATGCATGTAAGGATCAAAAATGCGGGCTACGAAGTGGAATATTATGATGAACAGGTGCTGCTCCTGCATCAATGGCATACTTCTTACCGGACTGCGGAGAAAAATGTCCTGACAAAGGAGCTGCAGTTAAAAGGTATAGTACAACTGAATCATCAGCATCTTAAAAACGCCATTTTGAACAAAACTACGTCGGTAAATCCGAATGGCTGGGGATCACCAATGACTTCTGAAGAATTGGAGCAGTTGGAAAATCCTGATCGGGTATTATCCGTTG
>JBAVQO010000182.1:0-2677 GCA_049694135.1 Gillisia sp.
TAGATAGCCTCTTCAACAAAAGCACCTTTAAGAAGCGGTTTATCAGACTTTTTTCTGAATTCTTTGATCACTTTCGCAGGAGCATTTCCTGTTTCAGAGATCATTATTGAGGTATTGCCTTTTAAAACTGAAGGAAGTTCACCAAACTCTTTGTTGGTAGCTTCCATAGCTTTTGCAAGCAATGTATTTTTAACTACTGCCAGTTTTACGTTTGCTTTAAAACAAGCTCTGCGTAAATTTGAAGTATTTAAGGCATCTAAGCCAGAAATATCTGCAAGGTAAATAATAGAATTATCTGTTAACTGGGCAGTTAAATCTTCAATTACTAATGATTTTTCTTCTCTTGTCATAATCTTTACTATTATTGCTCAGTAAACCTTTTAGTATCAATTGGTACACTTGGGCTCATTGTAGAGGACATGTGAATACTTTTAATATACACACCCTTTGCAGCCACCGGTTTCAATTTTACCAAAGTAGTTAATAATTCTCTCGCGTTTCCTGCGATTTTCTCTGCATCAAATGATGATTTTCCTATCCCTGCGTGAATGATTCCGGTTTTATCTACTTTAAAGTCGATTTTACCGGCTTTTACATCAGATACTGCTTTTGCAACATCCATTGTAACAGTTCCTGTTTTAGGGTTAGGCATTAATCCGCGTGGTCCTAAAACACGACCAAGAGGCCCTAATTTTCCCATTACGCTAGGCATGGTAATAATTACATCAACATCTGTCCAGCCACCTTTAATTTTATCGAGGTACTCATCTAATCCAACGAAATCTGCACCTGCTTCTTTAGCTTCTTCTTCCTTATCTGGAGTTACCAAAGCCAAAACCTTAACATCTTTACCTGTTCCGTGAGGTAATGTAACTACACCTCTAACCATTTGGTTAGCTTTACGTGGATCTACATTCAGACGGACTGCTAAGTCTACCGAAGCATCAAAATTTTCGTTAGATACTTTTTTTAATAGCTCTGAAGCCTCTGCAACCGAATACAACTTACCGTTTTCAATTTTAGATTGAGCTTCTTTTTGCTTTTTAGTTATTTTTGCCATTTCTCTTTTCGATTTAGATTAAAACGGCGCCTGCCCTTTTACAGTTACACCCATGGAACGAGCTGTACCCGCTACCATTTTCATAGCTGATTCTACAGTAAATGCATTTAAATCCTGCATTTTATCTTCAGCAATCGCCCTAACCTGATCCCAGGAAACACTGGCTATCTTTTTTCGATTAGGTTCTCCCGAACCTTTTTTAGATTTTGCAGCTTCCAATATCTGTACTGCAGCCGGTGGAGTTTTAATTACAAAATCGAAAGACTTATCTTTATAAACTGTAATTGCAACTGGTAAAACTTTACCTGGTTTATCCTGGGTTCTGGCATTAAATTGCTTACAGAATTCCATGATATTTACTCCGGCAGCACCTAAAGCAGGTCCAACTGGTGGTGATGGGTTAGCAGCACCTCCGCGAACTTGTAGTTTTACAACTTTACTTACTTCTTTTGCCATTTTTATAATTTTTAGACGATAGTTTTAAGAGTGGAAGCTTTTAAAAACCATCAAAAATATATGTAACAGTTATTGCTTTTATACTTTTTCTACCTGCATATAGCTGAGCTCTAATGGGGTTTTTCTTCCGAAAATTTTCACCATTACTTCCAACTTACGCTTTTCTTCGTTAATTTTCTCCACAGTTCCATTGAAACCGTTGAAGGGACCATCAATCACTTTGATAGTTTCCCCTATTGTGAAAGGAATAGCGACATTATCTGCCTTCACAGATAATTCGTCTACTTTTCCTAACATTCTGTTTACTTCAGATCTTCTTAACGGCACGGGATCTCCTCCTTTTGTTTCACCAAGAAAACCGATAACACCGTTAATAGATTTTATTACGTGAGGAACTTCTCCCCCTATATTTGCTAATATCATTACGTACCCGGGAAAATAAACTCTTTCTTTATTTATTTTCTTTCCGTTGCGTATTTGAATTACTTTTTCTGTGGGAACCAATACCTGCTCCACATACTCTTCCATGTTCTGGTGAGATATTTCGCGCTCGATATATTCCTTTACTTTATTTTCCTGACCGCTAACAGCACGAACCACATACCATTTTTTATCCTTAACTTCTGCCATAGCTTTAAAATTTACGATTTAATATACTCGAAGTAATATTCTATAATATCACTAAAAACGGTATCTACACCCCATATTGCTAAAGCTAATATTACCGAAAACACAGTTACAACAACTGTAATTTTTTGAGCTTCCGCCCAGGTTGGCCATGTAACGTGATTTTTTAACTCGCTATAAGACTCTGAAAGATAGTTAACGATTCCTGCCATTTCTATTTTAGGATTTAAACACCACTTAAATTTTAAAAGGGTGCATACAACTCAGGATTTTTAGATTTTAACTTTGAAATCCTAACCTTTTATTTATGTTTTCAGAAGTATTTTTCCTGAAATCAAGCACGGGTTGAGAGGCTTCCTTCGTCTTCGCTAAGGCTACGCTCAGGACAGGCTTCTCGCCGCAAAATTCATTATTCAATTAAGCACGGGTTGAGAGGCTCGAACTCCCGACACCTGGTTTTGGAGACCAGTGCTCTACCAACTGAGCTAAACCCGTTTATTAGCTCCATCAAGAGCAAACCTATAAATATAAGTT
>JBAVQO010000183.1:0-2444 GCA_049694135.1 Gillisia sp.
ATCTATACCCTTACGGTTTAAAAAATCCTGAGCCTGGCCGCTTCTGTTTCCTGAGGCACAGCATAATATTAAGGGTGATTTCATTTTTTTAAGCTCATCTATTCTATTTGGAATTTCACTAAGCGGAATATTTACCGCTCCGGCCACACTTCCGCCCATAAATTCTGCTGGAGTACGCACATCTACAATAGTGCCTTCACCAATTTTAAGTTCTTCGCTATTCATTACAAATGGTTTTTAAATAAACATATTTATAACTGCAAACTTAACACTAAAGCCCGCTGTCCACAGTCACTTTTGTTACATAGCACCAAATTAATAATGTAATGACTCAAACTCGTTCATTTTCCGTTCTATTTGCTTGCTCATAATTTCCATAGCTACTGCTTTGCAAACCAATCGCAGCGTCATAGAACAATAAAGCGACCTTAGACTAATGGTGCGCTGCAGTTCCAAGAAAATGAATTTTTAAAGAGTAAATCCAATAATACAATTACATTTCTCAATTGATCCTGAAGCGCAATACCTAAGCGAGCTTCTCGATTACAGTCTTCATCCTGGAGCGAACTTCCTGTGCGGTTTCTCCCAATTCTTTATTTTCTACTGCGCTCATGGAAGCTACAGGATCAACGGCAGAAACTTCAATTTTACCATCTTCTGTTTCCTGTACAATTACGTTACATGGTAACATGGTTCCAATCTTACTTTCCGAAGAAATTGCCCGGTGCGCCAATTTTGGGTTACAGGCTCCCAATATCTTATATTTCCTGAAGTCGATGTCCAGTTTCTTTTTAAAGGTTTGCTTTACATCTATTTCGGTAAGGATACCAAAACCTTCATCTTTTAATTCTTTCGTAACTTTCTCTATTGCCTCTTCAAATGAATTGTCGAGGACTTTTGAAAAATAATAGTCCATAATTTTGTGTTGTTTAAGGTTTTCTAAAATTTACTCTTTTTACTTCGTCCTGAAAAATCTGAAATATTAATCTTATGTGAATTCCCCGGCTCTTGTGCTAATCCTTACTAAGGATAAAATTGGCGGCCAGTTGGGCATGAAGCTGTGTAGTGGCAATCATAGGAAGATCAAAATCTGAGTTTTTTATAAGTATGGGCAGTTCGGTACAGCCAAGGATAATTCCCTGCGCTCCTTTGGCTTTTAATAGTTCCATTTGATTCAGAAAAAAAGATTTAGCTTCATCGCTAAATATCCCCTGCGTAAGTTCTTTAGAAACATAATGATGATTTTGATCTATAAACTCAGCATCGGGAATAATTGTTTCTATTTCGTAATTGGTTTTTAAACGCTTCTGAATAAAATTCCCGGTCATTGTAGGTCGGTTTCCCAGAAGCCCCAGGGTTGTAAGGTCCAGTCCTTGAGCTTCTTTCCCAATAGCATCGGCGATATGTAAAATGGGAATTTCAATTTGTGGTTGCACAAAATCATACACCATATGTGGCGTATTGGCGCAAATTACCACAGCTTTTACTCCAGCAGTTTGTAAACTTTTTGCAACCTCCAGGTATTTATTATTGATCTTCTCTTTATTTTGCTCCCGCATCAATTCAATATTTAGGCTGTAGATCATTAACTCAGGATTCGCCTGGGAACCAATGCTCTTGCCTACCATCTCATTGATAAGCCTATAGTAAACAATAGTGGAATGCCACGAAGTGCCGCCTATTAATCCGATCTTTTTCATAATAACCTGAATTATTTGTTTGTAACTTTTATGTTGTGCTCCAAATTTTCTCTTGACTTATTTGCCTTTAAAAACATTAAAATACATATTAACAACGAGTTTCTATTATTTGTTATTTTAAAAAAAATCATGATGGTACTTCTAGTTGAACTGGAAATGACGTTTAGGACGAAATCCGTTAATAAAGTTATTTCTAATTCTGTTGATAAGGTAAAATTGAAAGAAGTTCTTAAGAAAATTTTATTAGACCAGGGTGACAAAAAATTATTTCAAGAACCTCAGAACAAATTGTTTGAATTCAAGACCGAAATTCATGATAAAGGAAATAAAATTAAAGGAATGGGGGCCTAAGGGTAAGGAAGCTTTGATAGAATCATATAAGGATTACCTCTTAAAATCAGATACCCCCGCTTATGGTAAAATCAAATGGCGGAAGGAAATATATGAGGGTGCGGATAACTGGATTATTTTACCACATATCCCTGTCAAACCTAATTAGGGTGTTACTAGAATTTAATTAATGGCATCACGAAAAGGTTTTTAATTCTAAAATTTCGGGAAAAAATCGGGAAAGAAAAAAGCCATTTAGTTGATTAACAGCTAAATGGCTTCGAATTTAGTAGCGGGAACTGGACTCGAACCAGTGACCTTCGGGTTATGAGCCCGACGAGCTACCTACTGCTCTATCCCGCGATATATTGTAAATTCAGTATGTCAATTTAAAAGTAAAACTAATTATTTTGT
>JBAVQO010000184.1:0-2575 GCA_049694135.1 Gillisia sp.
CCGAATTTAATGTTGTGGTCTACGATTCTTACCACTTCTGTCTCCACATTCAGATCATGGAAAACTTTTTCCGCCTGCTGAATAAAGGCGTGGGTGTTGGAGGTTTCAGGGGATTTCTTGAAAGTACAGTTTAAAAAAAGAGCTTTTAGTTTCATAACATTATTTTTTTTGTTGAACCAAAACATAACCAATACTTCTTAATTTTTAGGTTAATGAGAGGTTAAAACCTGCTATGCGAAATGTTGGCTTTTTTTGACACTTGGACTAAACGGGCAAATATTTTTATTTATCTTGCTTTT
Source organism: Gillisia sp. (assembly GCA_049694135.1). Lineage (GTDB taxonomy): Bacteria > Bacteroidota > Bacteroidia > Flavobacteriales > Flavobacteriaceae > Gillisia. Next base: position 300 of record JBAVQO010000184.1, read on the forward strand.
CTTTTAAATCAACTATCCTAATTCTTCATTTAGATTATGAAATCTATAAAAATTCTGTTGCCTCTCTTCTTTTTTATTTTCGCGTTTCAACTTTTAAATGCACAAACCAGTTCCCTAACAGTAGAAAAAATCATGCGGGATCCTAAGTGGATGGGTACCTTTCCTTCACAAATCCACTGGGGCGCTCATAGCAATAACATCTACTTCAATTACAACCGCGACAATGACCCTGCAGATTCGCTTTATAAGATTTCCATCAACAATCCCTCGAAAATCGAAAAAGTTCCTTTTTCCGAGGAAAAAAACATGATCCCACAACGCGGCGATTATAACAGTGATGCTTCAAAAAAAGTATTTGTACGGGACGGAATCCTTTATTTATATACTGAAGAAAAAAATTCCACCACTCAGCTGCTGGATTTGGGAAACAGGATCAGCAATCCGCAATTCCTGGCCGATGAGAACAAAATTTCTTTTAATGCCGATAACAACATTTTTGTTTACAACCTTCAGAACGGGCACTTAAGAAAACTCACCAACATTCATGAAGGCAATAAGCAAATGCACGAAGAACAGCTTTCTACCCGTGACCAGTATTTGAAAGATGAAAATCTTTCCTTATTAGGCGTTGTAAAAGAGCGGGAAGACAAAAAGGAGGCGAGTGAGCAGTATCGTGAGAAAACCGAAGGTACACCTTATGCTTACTATACCGGAAACAGTGAGATCCGGAATTTGCAATTGTCTCCCGATGAAAAATATGTCACTTTTAATCTTATAACCAATTCTGACAATAAGCGGACGCACGTACCGAATTATGTAGATGCTTCTGGCTATGTCACCGAAATTCCTGGCAGAACAAATGTTGGCGATACCCCCGATGTCATTGAAATGGCCATTTATAATTTAGCAAAAGACACTGTATATGTTGTAAATACCGATAAATTACCGGGAATCACCGATCTTCCCGATTACACGAAAGATTATCCCGATAAAACCTGGGAAAAGCACACCAGAGCAGTAGCAGCCTGGGGTCCTTATTTTTCTGATAGCGGCAAAAAAGCCGTAGTAAATGTCCGTTCTCAGGATAATAAAGATCGCTGGATCGCTCTTTTGGACATGGAAACAGGACAATTAAAAAACCTGGATCGCCAGCGGGATGAAGCCTGGATCAATGGTCCCGGAATCGGTTACGGATTTGGTGGCGAAACCATGGGCTGGTTGCCAGATAATGAACATATTTATTATCAGAGTGAAGCCACCGGTTATTCGCATTTGTACATTCAGAATGTGGAAAATGGCAAGAAAAAGCAACTTACCAAAGGAGATTTCGAGGTTTTCGATCCGTTTATTTCAAAAGATAAAAAACACTGGTTTTTAACCACTTCTGAAGTGGGGCCGGGGGAACGCCATTTTTATAAAATGCCTTTGATGGGTGGAAAAATGGAAAAACTAACCTCCATGACCGGGAATAATGAAGTTCATTTGTCTCCCGATGAAAAACATATGGCGATCTTATATTCTTTCAGCAACAAACCCTGGGAGCTTTATCTAAAAGAAACAGATGCAGATGCGGAAGCAAAACAACTCACCTTTGGGCAAAGCGACGAATTTAAAGGGTACAACTGGCGTGCTCCCGAAATAGTGCATTTTAAAGCCAGTGATGGAGTTATGGTTCCGGCGCGGATTTATGTTCCCGAAGCCTCGGCAAAAAACGGAGCGGCGGTGATCTTTGTTCATGGAGCCGGATATCTTCAGAATGTACACAAATGGTGGAGCGACTATTTCAGAGAATATATGTTCAACAATATGTTGACCGATCTTGGATACACCGTTTTGGATATAGATTATCGCGGCAGTGCCGGCTACGGAAGAGATTGGCGAACTGCAATTTATAGGCATATGGGAGGAAAAGACCTTTCTGACCAGGTAGATGGCGCTCATTTTTTAGCCAAAGACTACGGAATTGATGCCGATAGAATTGGAATTTACGGCGGAAGTTATGGCGGATTTATGACCTTAATGGCGATGTTTACGGAACCCGGCGTCTTTAAATCGGGTGCGGCATTGCGTTCTGTTACCGACTGGGCCCATTACAACGGACCTTATACATCGAATATACTGAATAACCCGCAGGACGATCCTATAGCCTACAAGCGCTCTTCACCTATTTATTTTGCCGATGGATTGCAGGGAAATCTATTGATCGAACACGGAATGGTAGATACCAATGTACATTTTCAGGATGTGGTAAGGCTGACGCAAAAATTGATTGAACT
>JBAVQO010000185.1:0-10937 GCA_049694135.1 Gillisia sp.
ACATTGCCTGATGGAATGCGCGAAAATGATGAATTCCCGGAACCTTTTATAACGCCTTCCACTAAAGCAGAGCAGGGTTTGCACGATCAGGATATTTCAGAAGAAGAAATTCTTGAAAGAGGCCTGGTCTCTGAAGAAGATTACAAGGTTTTAAAAGAATACACTTATAAGTTATTTCAACGTGGTACCGAGATTGCCCACAAAAGAGGCCTAATTCTGGTAGATACCAAATATGAATTCGGTAAAACTCCCGATGGTAAAATTGTGCTGATCGATGAAATCCATACTCCTGATTCTTCCCGTTATTTCTATATAAACGGATACGAAGAACGCCAGGACAACGGGGAGCCGCAAAAGCAGTTATCGAAGGAATTTGTACGTCAGTGGTTGATTTCTGAAGGTTTTCAAGGGAAAGAAGGTCAGCAAATCCCGGTGATGAGCGATGAATATATTACAGAAGTTTCAGAAAGATATATAGAATTATACGAAAATATTACCGGTGAAGAATTCGTAAAAGCTGATATCTCCAATATAGAACACAGAATAGAACAAAATGTCCTTAAGTATTTGGAAAGAAATTAATTCTTCAACTGATAATATCTAACATAATCTACATAAAAACAGGCAGGTAAATGAGTGTCTTCGATTTCTCCGGCCCATTTTCCTCCCAGCGCGAGATTCAGAATAAGGTAAAAAGGCTTACGAAATGGGTTTTTTCGCCCGGACCTGTTGGCATCATCTACACTGAAAGTAAAAAACTTCCTGTCGCCTACGAAATAGGAGATATGCGCACCGTCCCATTCTACCGAAAAAGTGTGATATCCATCGTTGGTTGCAGGTAATTTAGCCTCTCGGGTGGCGGAAATAAGATTATCATCCTCATTTTCCGGATAGTGGACAGATCCGTAAATTTCGTCAGAAGATTTTCCTATAAATTCCATAATATCTATTTCGCCACATGCGGGAAATCCTACTTCCGGCTCATTACTTCCCAACATCCAAATAGCGGGCCACGTACCGGCTCCTTTAGGTAATTTGGCCCGTACTTCAATTTTTCCATATCTAAAATCCTTTTTACCCAGCGTATTTAGTCGTGCCGAAGTGTAATCTGCTTCTTCTCCATATTTCTCTTTTCGGGCTTCCAAAATGAGCTTTCCATTTTCTATCCGGGCATTTTGGGGTCGACTTGTATAAAACTGTTGCTCGTTATTTTTGGAAAATCCTTTTTCAAAATTCCATATTTCGGGATTTATTTCTGAAGAATTGAATTCTTCAGACCAAACAAGTTGATATTCTTGAGAATACATACGGGAAAGAGATAAAAATAAAAAAAGAGTCAGAATTTGGCACTTCATGGAATAATGATAAAACCAGCGCTTAAAAGTAGCATTTTTATTCCGCTTCACCTGTTGGGTTCTACTTCAGAAAAATAAATACTTTTCGGGCTTTGTGGTTACTGATGCTTTCTCTAATTTTAAGGAATCTGGATATGACATCTAAAATTTTTCTTCAGAATAGTAAAAATTGTGAGATTTATGGAAAACCTTCAAATTAAAACTTTTGCCGAATATAAAAATGAATACAGAGAAAGCGTTCAACATCCGGAAGCTTTTTGGGAAAAAATAGCAGAGAAATTCTACTGGCGAAAAAAGTGGGTCAAAACGCTGGAATGGGATTTTTTAAAGCCGGAAGTCAAGTGGTTTCAGGGAGGAAAACTAAATATTACCGAAAATTGTCTGGACAGACATCTGGATAAAATGGGGAACAAAACGGCGATTATCTGGGAACCCAACGATCCCGATGAGGAGTCGAGATATATTACGTACCGGCAGTTGTTTGTGAAGGTATCTCATTTTGCCAATGTTTTAAAAAATAACGGGATTAAAAAAGGAGATAAAGTTTGTCTTTATATGCCTATGATTCCGGAACTGGCGATTGCCATGCTGGCCTGTGCACGAATTGGAGCTGTTCATTCTATTGTTTTTGCAGGTTTTTCGAGCACTGCGATCGCCAATCGTATTAACGATTCCCAATGCAAAATGCTTATTACCGCCAATCAGGTTTTTAGAGGTACCAAACCCGTAAATCTTAAAGCTATTTGCGATGAAGCTCTCGAAAAGACCCCATCCATAGAAACGGTTATCGTTTATCGCCGAACAGTCGAAAAAGTGGAAATGAAGCCGGGCAGAGATAAATTCTGGTTTGATGAACTTGAAAAAGTTGATAATAATTGTGAAGCCGAAGAAATGGATGCCGAAGACCTGCTGTTTATTCTATATACTTCGGGTTCCACGGGCAAACCCAAAGGAATGGTTCATACCATTGCTGGTTACATGATTGGTACAACCTATACTTTTTCCAATGTTTTTCAATACAATGCCTCTTCTGAAAAAAATGATGATATTTATTGGTGCACGGCCGATATTGGCTGGATTACAGGACATTCGTATATCATCTACGGACCTTTGGCAGCGGGCGCAACTACGGTAATGTTTGAAGGAACTCCCAGCTATCCCGATTATGGAAGGTTTTGGGAAATAGTGGAAAAACTGAAGATTACTCATTTTTATACGGCTCCTACAGCAATTCGATCGCTGGCAAAGCAATCTGATGAATTTGTTACTTCTCACGATCTTTCTTCTTTAAAAGTTCTGGGAAGTGTGGGAGAACCCATAAATGAAGAAGCCTGGCACTGGTACAACGATATGATTGGAAAAGGAAATTGCCCGATTGTAGATACCTGGTGGCAAACGGAAACCGGGGCGATCATGATTTCTCCTTTAGCAGGAATTACGCCTACGCGCCCCGCATTCGCTACTTTACCTTTGCCTGGTGTGCAGCCCGCCCTGATGAATGACAACGGAGAAGAAATAGAAAATATACATAAAAAGGCAGAAGGAAGGTTAGCCATAAAATTCCCCTGGCCATCGATGGCTAGAACAATTTATGGCGATCATGAACGCTACAAAAATGTTTATTTTTCAACTTATAAAGGAAAATATTTCACGGGAGACGGTGCTTATCGTGATGCTACAGGGAATTACCGTATCACAGGTAGGGTAGACGATGTGGTGATTGTTTCAGGACATAACCTGGGAACAGCGCCGATAGAAAATGCCATAAATGAACATGCGGCGGTGGCCGAAAGCGCGGTGGTGGGATTTCCCCATGAAATTAAAGGAAACGCTCTGTATGCTTTCGTAATCTTAAGAGACGGTTCAAAGGCTTCAGATAATTTGAAAAAAGAGATACGCAGTGAAGTTTCAGAAATAATTGGGCCCATCGCAAAACCAGATAAAATCCAGTTCGTAAACAGCTTGCCCAAAACCCGAAGCGGAAAGATTATGCGCAGAATATTACGAAAAATCGCTTCAAAAGATATTTCCAACCTGGGAGACACTTCCACGCTTTTAAATCCGGAAGCGGTTGAAGAAATTATGAAAAATTCACTGTAATTCGATAACGGTACGTGTTTTGTGATATTTATTTTCAAAAATATTTATAACCAACACTTTATTATGAAAAAAACTATATTTTTTATCGGTTTGGTAACTCTTTCGCTGAATGGATTCTCGCAGGTCTTTGTACCTGAAGCTTATGGAAACCTTATCACTACTAAACCTGACGAAAGAATTAATGATATTGAAGGTTCCCCGTATTTTGAAGAACAATACGTTCAGGGAACGTTGTTAGATAAAGAAGGGAAAACGCAACATGCATATTTTAGGTATAACGTATCTAAAGATCAGGTTGAAATCAAAGTTGCTCCCCAGCAAAAACAAACTTTTGTTCTTCCCCGTTATCCTCGTTATTCTTATCGTTTAGATAACTATACCTATATTTTAGAAAAATTAACTACAGATAAGGGCAATTCTCTGGAGGGATATTTTATGGAATATTACCAGGGTGCTCATTCTCGCTTGCTGGGAAAACCCGATATAGATGTGATTCCTGGGACAAAGGCTAAATCTGGGTATGATAAACCCAAACCGGCACATATAAATATTGACCAGGTATATTATCTTCAGTTAGATGGTGGCCCTCTCCACGAAGTTCGATTAAAAGAAAAGGATTTTAAGGAATATCTCGAAGAAAAGCCCGGAATGGAAAAATATTTCGATGATCATAAAATAAAAGACATCGAGGATGTAAAAAAAATGCTGGAGTTCTATGATCAGTCTGTGAAATAGAAATTTAAGAGATTAAAAAGAAGAGCCAATTTTCTGTAAAATTGGCTCTTCTTTTTTAGTAGCGGAAGAGCTCCTTCAACTTCAGATTTCCTTTTTTATCAAGCCTTCCGGTAATCTTTAGGAAAGCAATGGCTGTTATAAAAGCATCGCCCGCGGCGGTATGCCGATCTTTGGTATCTATACTAAAGGCTTCGGCAACTACATCGAGGCTATACTTTTTCTCACGATCTATCAGGTTGGAAATAATTCGGGTGCCTTTATAAAGGCTTCCAGTATCGAGGCTTTTATTCTGTAGCTTTGGTAAATTCATCCTGTTCAGGGCTTGATTGATCATTCCCAGGTCGAAATTTTTATGATGAGCCACCAGTACAGAATTTCCTATATATTTTAGAAAAAGAGAAATGGCTTCTTCTTCAGAAATGGCATTGGCCAGATCATTTTTAGTAATTCCATGGATTTTTACCGTGTCCGGATTAAACCTGTTCTGGTGAATATATAGTTCGAAAGTGTGTTGAACTTCTATCGCGTATCCTTTAATTTTAACAGCACCAATGGAGATTATCCTGTCTTTTTTAAGATGAAAGCCTGTGGTTTCAGTATCCAGAACAACAAAATTGGTTTCTTTTGCATATTCAGAAGTTTTTTCTGAGAAAGACGCTTCGTAGTCCTGCCAGAATTGGGGCCGCTTCTTCTTTTTAAAAAAACTAAACATTAAAAGAAGATATTTCAAAACGGAATTTTATTAACTCCTGCACTTCTTTAATAACCTTAAAGCACCTCTTCAGTTTCATTTTTTCCTCTTTATTCAAATCCTCGAGCTTAATAAATCGGCCTCCGTCGCGATATTTCAAGCCCTGTTTGGTCCTAAACTTCAATAAGGCTTTAGAAGTGTAGGAACAGGAAAGGTAGAGCTCCCGATTTTGGGGTTCGAGCTGGGCCAATTTTTCAAATCTTTCTGAAGTGTTGCTTAAATTTTTTACTTCGTGCGAAAGAATCAACAAGCGACCGGCATCTGTCAATGGGGTAATGCCCCGTTTTTTTATATCGAAAAAATCTTTGTTTTCGCCATTTTGTTCCACTAAGAACTGTCTGAAAAAGCCCAGGGGAGAAGGGTTTCTAAGCGCAGTAGATGCCAGTGCCAACAAGAAAAGTTTATTATTCCGGGTAATCTCAAAGATATGATTGGATAGCGCATTGGATAGTCGCACATCGCCGTAAGAAATATCGTAATCGAAAAAGATCGAACTTAACAATATCTCATCGTTCCCGCGGTTTTGAATCCATAACGATGTTTGTTGTTTCCATTCGTTTAGGCTGCGGCACCATTCCGGGTTTTTTGCCATGGTTTCTACCGGGCAGTATTCGTATCCAATAATTCTTAAGCGCTTGTTTATTTTTTTTGCCAGTTCCAGAAAGTAGGCACGTACGACTTCAATTCTGCCTGCTGGCACATCTTCAAAAATAATAGCGTTATCCTGATCGGTTTGTAAAAGTTGCTCTTTCCGACCCTGACTTCCCAAAGAAAGCCACGCAAATTGTACAGGCGGATCTTTGGGCATTTTTTTAATACATCTTTCTATAATTCTCTTGATGGTAGCATCGTTCAGTTCAAAAATTATTTTTGAAATATGGGTAAGAGGAATATTGTTTTCCAAATATCCTTTTAAAAGAAGAGTGACTTTATTTCTTATCTTTTTTAGTTCGTTGGTACTATTGGAACGCTGGATTGCCTTCATTAAAATGGACGGATTGTTTCCTTCAGAAAGCATGATATTATGTTCAGAAAGAATTCCCGTTATGGGAGTGTTGGGGGTGCCATCTTCTGTAATGCAAATATGGTTTATACGATGCTTCATCATAGTGATTTGCGCCTGTGCAATCGTAATGCTTTTGGGGTAACAGATAACGGGGGAAGTCATTATTTCTGAAACCTTCATGTTTTCGGAAAAATTTCCTTTTGCAATCAGGTCTCTAAAATCTTCATCGGTTATAATGCCTATCGGAAGTTCGCTTTGCACCACGATGATGGAGCCCAATTTTTTGGCGCTCATAAGTTCTGCCGCTTTTTTGACAGTAGCCGCAGGGGAGAGGGTAATAACTTTGCGGGTAAGAGGTGCGGGTTGAAATTCGAACAGACTGCTGTTTTTTTTCAGTGAGGATTCAACGGTGGAGACCAGTTTTCCTTTATCTTCTTTTGCGTACGGATTGCGGGTGTTGGAGGCAAAACTCTGCATCAGGAAATCTCTGACTTCCGCGTTTTTTTCGGCCAGGGGTTTAAAAATTTCTATAGGAATTCCGTAGAGAATGCTTTCTTCATCTGTTCTGGCATTCAGTAAATAATCTTCTTTTGCAAACAGAGGGCGTAAGCCAAAAATATCGCCTTCATCGCATTTGTCCACCGCCTCGGTTCTGTTTTCGTAAATATTTTCGAGGGCAACGGCCCCTTCTTTTATAACATAAAACCAGGAATGCCCTTTTTCCCCTTTTTTGAAAATAGTCTTTCCTTTTTCTGCATATAATACCTTTACCTGCGCGGCAATAAAGAGTAAATCGTTCCCATCTAAGAGCGAAAACGGGGGGTACAGCTTTAGAAATTCGGCAACACGTGCGGCAATAGTATTTTTCATGCCACTAAATTAACTAAAACTACAGCTCAATTTCAAAATCTTCCACCAGTTGTAGTAAAGCTTTTTCTGAAGAAGAAAGCGAAACATAATCATGCTTCTCGTCTTCTTTAATCTTATTGAAATAAGGCACAATTGTTCCTTCTTCGTATTTTTCAATAATAAAGGGATGCACGTAATAGCTGCGGCAAACGCTTCGGGTGTTGCCAAGTCCTTCTGCAGTGGTATCGAGTGCGGTAATAATATTTTTTTTGTTCTGTTTTTCCTCTTCGGTATATCCCAAATCATGTAAGGTTTCGAAGAAAATTTTAGATGCCGACCAGGTCCTGAAATCTTTAGCTGAAAATATATTGCCGCTTATTTCCTGGATGTAGCGGTTGATCATTCCGCTGTCGATACACTGTTTTTCCCCGTTTTCATCGTAGTATTTAAACAATTCCCAGCCTGGCATTTCTTCGCACTGATTTACGAGATCTACCAGTTTTTTATTGGTGACTGTAATGGAATGTTCTTTTCCTTTCTTGCCTACAAATTCGAATTTTGCCTGGCTCTTATGAATTTTTACATGACGTGTTCTAAGTGTAGATAAGCCGTAAGTTTTATTGTTTTTGGCATAGTAGGAATTGCCAATCCTAATATGTGTTTCTTCCATTAAACGAACAATTAAAGCCCGCACTTTTTGTTGGTTCATTTCGGAAAGATCAAGATCCTGGTTTACACGTTTTCTGATTTTGGGCAAACTATTTCCAAAAGCGGCCATCTTGAAGAATTTGGTTTGATTGCGCAGTTCGCTCCATGAAGGATGATATCTGTACTGCTTGCGATCTTTGTCGTCTAAACCAATAACCTGTAAATGGCTGTTTTCGAGGTGCGAAATCCTTACATTGCGCCAGGCCGGTGGAATCACCAGTTTTTTAAATCTTTCAATTTGTTTTTTATCGGATATTTTTTTGTCGCCCTTTTTGTAAATAAATCCTTTTCCATGCTTTTTTCTATAAATTGGGAGATCCTCTTCAGACAGATAAACCAGATTAGCTAAAGAAGCAGCTTTCTGCGGATCGTGAATTAAAGCTTCAAGAGCTTCTTCATTTATGGTCATGTTTTTGTTTTAAATATAAAAGATAGCGCAACAGCCAGGGTATAAATATTTGATAAATGTTTTATAAATTCCTTTGCTGTCATTTTAACTCAATTGAATTAAAATCTTACATTGTAGTGAAATTAAGCGATTTGTAGCGTAAAAACACTGGTAAAAATCCCTTCTCTTATGAAAAATTTCTTTTTGTTTGGCACTTTCTTATTGATGTTCACTTTTTCTGAAGCTCAACAAGTTAATTTAATTCCCATGAACAGAGGGAGCGAATACACCGCGAGGGATGCGAATGTATTGAATAATGCGCAGGGTTCTCCTTTTTTTGAAGAACAGTTTACGCCCGGAATACTGGTAGATACAGATTCAGATTCTTCAAACCACAAATTGTATTTTAGGTATAATGTTATAAGTGATCAGGTACAAATAAAAGTACTGCCATCTAAGAATGAAATTTACGTTCTTCCCAGGCAGGATCGTTATAAATACAGGCTTAAAGATTATTCTTATATCCTGGAAAATTTCGACACTTCTGAAGGAAAAAAAATAAGTGGTTATGTAATTCAGTATTTTAACGGAGAGAAAGTTAACTTCTTTTGTAAACCAGAATACAGGATTATTCCTGGGAGAGAGGCCAAAACTTCTTTTGAAACAGAACAACCCGCTAAACTGGAAATCGATCCGGTATATTATCTTCAGTTCGGCGATCAGCCCTTACAAGAGGTAAAACTGAAAGAACGGGAATTAAAAGAGTTCTTTAGAGCCAACCCTGAAATGGACCAGTATTTTAAAGATCACAAGATCAAGGAACCCGAAGATGTGGTTAAAATGCTTTCTTATTTTGAAGCAAACTAAAGAAGAAGAAATTCAAACAAAAAAAGGCTGTAAAATAGCCTTTTTTTGTTGAATAAATTTTTGGTTTTAATCGAAATAACTGAAGGTTTCCCCGTCTTTTATTTGCAGCAAACTCTCGTATATAAGTCGGATAACATTTTCCACGTCGCTCCTATGCACCATTTCTACTGTAGTGTGCATATAACGCAGCGGTAAAGAAATAAGTGCCGAGGCTACCCCGCCGTTGCTGTAGGCAAAAGCATCTGTATCGGTACCTGTCATCCTGGAAGATGCCGCGCGTTGAAAGGGAATCTCCTTTTTTTCTGCTGTTTCAATTAATAATTCTCTCAATTTATTTTGAACTGCCGGTGCATAAGAAATTACCGGACCTTCGCTAATTTTCGCATATCCGTTTGTTTTCTTTTCTATCATCGGGGTGGTAGTATCATGAGTCACATCAGTAACGATAGCTACATTGGGTTTTATTCGTTGTGTGATCATTTCTGCACCACGAAGTCCTATTTCTTCCTGCACAGAATTGGTAATGTAGAGGCCAAAAGGAAGTTTCTTTTTGTTCTCTTTTAAAAGGCGTGCCACCTGCGAAATCATAAATCCACCAATACGATTATCCAGCGCCCGGCACACAAATTTATTTCCGTTCAAAACAAAAAATTCATCAGGATAGGTAATCACACAGCCCACATGAATACCAAGTTCTGCAACTTGATCTTTGGAATCGCATCCCACATCTATACATATATTCTCCAGTTTTGGGGATTCTTCTTTTTCCTTGCTGCGGGTGTGAATAGCGGGCCAACCGAAAACGCCCTGTACGATTCCCTTTTTTGTATGGATATTTACTCTTTTTGAGGCGGCGATCTGGTGGTCGCTTCCCCCGTTTCGAATTACATATATAAGACCATCATCGGTAATGTAATTTACATACCAGGAGATTTCATCCGCATGACCTTCAATTACCACTTTAAATTTGGCTTCAGGATTAATCACTCCAACCGCGGTTCCATAAGTATCGGTAATAAATTCATCTACATAGGGTTTTAGGTATTCCATCCATAACTTCTGGCCTTCCCATTCATAACCCGTGGGGGATGGATTGTTAAGATATTTTTCTAAGAACTCGAGTGATTTGTCATCTAAAATTTCTTTTTGTTTCATTTACATAAAATTTTTTGGTGCCGATTAATAAAAGTATGTTTATCTCGTTTATACTACTAGACGGCAGATTTTAATAGCAAAATTATTTCTACGAATTTACTAAGAATAAAATCCATAGCAAGTCCATTAATCGTAAATTTGGAATGATTTTGGTTCACATAGTGGCACAATAAAAAATAAAAATATCTTGAAACTGAAGCTAACGATTTTGGTGATCTTTTTTGGTTACAGCATGTTTTCTCAGACTAATAAACCTGAACAAGACACGTTGACTCCGGAATACTTCGTAATTCGGGGCGATACCATTGCGCGAAAAAGTATCGATCTGGATGAAGTCGTAATTTTAAAGAAATTGAATTTTAAGTCTAACGAGGAAAGGCGTCGTTATCTTATTCTACGAAGAAAGACGCGCAAAGTGTATCCGTATGCAAAATTGGCAGCAGAAAGACTTGTAGAATTAAATTCGAGATTGGATCAAATAAATTCCCGGTCTGCTCAAAAAAGATACACTAAGATCGTACAAAAGTATATTGAAGATCAATTTGCAGATCAGCTAAAAAAACTCACCCATACCGAAGGACAGATTTTGGTGAAATTGATAAATAGGCAAACAGGGGTGACCGCTTTTGATTTGATCAAGAATCTGAAAAGTGGATGGAGAGCGTTCTGGTATAATACTACCGCCCATCTTTTTGAAATTTCTTTAAAAGAAGAGTACCATCCGGAGTCTAATGAAGAAGATTATTTAATTGAAGATATTTTACAGCGTTCTTTCCAGGCGAATATTTTAGAACCACAGCCCACTGCTTTAAAATTTGATTACCTCGAATTGATTAATAAATGGTCTTCTGCAACCAGTTCTCGCTATTGATATAGAAGAATGATCTATACGGAATATAGTATTTTGCTTTCCCTCAATTTTGATTTTCAGGGATTTGAGAAAAATATTAAAAAAGTCTTAAAATATATTTGTTAGAAAGGAAAAAAGGGTGGTATATTTGCGCCCGCTTAGGGGTTTTGTAG
>JBAVQO010000186.1:0-1998 GCA_049694135.1 Gillisia sp.
ATTATTCCACAGCTCCAGGATTCACTATTTTGTTGAACTGTTTTACCAATTTTAAGGTGCTTTTATCTGAAACAAAGACGGTATTTAGCCCTTGGGGTTCCTGCGGCGGATCGGCACTAAAGTCATCCCCCTTCTCCCACTTTCCGGTAGCAGGATTGGTTTCAGCAAAGCCCCCAAAACCCCAAAAATTTACTCCGGCCAGCACTCCTTTTTCCTCAAAGCTCTGCTTAAGCTTCAAGAAAAGTGCTTCATAAAACTCATTCCGATTTTGGACAGAAGCGTTTGGTGACAAGCTTTCCATCTCCCTCGGAAAACCAAATTCAGAAATAACAATGGGTTTATTTAATTTTTTTGCCACTTGCACATGCTCTTCCAGGTAATCATAGGCCTTGGTAATCGAAGATTTTAAGCTGCCCTGCTCATCTTCTGTACTGTACCACTGCCAGTTCTTGGGCCACATGTGAATTGTAAGGTAGTCAATCTTTGGGTTAGAATGCAACATTTCGTAAGTGTCGAGCTCCTGCAGGTAACTGGCTTTTCCTTCGGCCCCCGTAGAAATAAGGGTATTTGGATCCAGTTGGTCCAATAGATCAACCACCTCATTCAGCCAATCTTTAAAAGGTGCGCGGTCTTCTTCAGTAAAAATACGCGGCTCGTTCGCCACCTGCCACGACATAATGGTTGGATCATCTACATATTTCTCGCCGGTGTAAGCATTTGTTCTGCCCAGGATAAACCTGATATGATTTTTAAAGGCTTCCCGACAGGGTTTGCAGGTATGAAACTGCTGCGTGTATTTGAAGTAATCCTGCCAGCTGTACTTCTCTAAAAAAGGGTTGGCCACTTCGCCATAACCGTTCCAGTTGAGATATGCCGACATTCCACCAGACCAGATCCAGTTATTGTTAAGATATAGTACCGCATACATTCCTCTTTTTTGCATTTCGGCCAAAAGAAAATCGAGTCCATCAAGCAGATCTTCGTTGTATTCTCCCTGCTTTGGTTGCAGCGCCGGCTTTACCTGGAAATCTTCAGTGCCACCTTCGGCACCTACCAGAATCCGCAGATTATCAATGCCAAGGCTGTCCATCATGTCAAGCTCTTTGATCAGCCTTTTGCGATCTCCGACATTCTTTGCCGCGATCAAAGGGCCATACCAGTAGTTAGTTCCTACGAAGTAATAAGGAGTATTTTCCTTATAGAAATGGCCATTCTGAACGGTAATTTTTTCTTGCTTTTCTGCGATCCTTTTGACGCTGCCGCAGGAGCTAAGCAATATCATAAGAATGGTAGATAGAAGCGCGATTTTCTTCATGGCAGAAGGTTTTTAATAAAGTTTTGTACCAAATTGGCATTTCATTAAGCAGTGGTTCCACGTTTTTTTACAAAATTCAGGAAAAATAACTTTTTCATAAATTTTGTTTTAGCAGCAACATGCAGGCCCGAGAATTATGGTAAGGGCATTTCCACATACCCAATTTATCCTCCTGGCTGTACGGCCGGTTATTCTTATCTATTCGAAAGAACCATTCTCCATTCTTTCGGTCTATTATATTTGCTTTCGTAAACTCCCAAATATCATAAATAGCGCTTCGGAATTTTTCCTTTCCGGAAAGCCGATAGGCATACCCAAGACCAACCATCGCTTCCGCCTGGGGCCACCAATGACGATCTAAATCAATTTTACTATTTTTCAAGTCTTTCTCATTGATCACTCCTTTATGCGGAACATAAGCTTCCGCTAAAAAGGTTTCGGCCACAGGTATAGCAATTTTTTCTGCCCTTTTCAGGAGGGAAATATTCGTTGAGGCCTTTGCCGCCTCTATGATGAGCCAAACAGCTTCGATATCATGCCCGAAAGAAATAAGCTCACTTTCGCTTTTCCAGGATTCATTAAAGAAGAGCTGAAAATGCTCAATTTCGGCATCGTAAAACCGATCAAGAAAAAGCTCCACCTGATTTTCCAGGGCCTTTTTCACTCTGTCATCTTCAGAAATC
>JBAVQO010000187.1:0-7739 GCA_049694135.1 Gillisia sp.
CTGTTCAGGCGTTCCGCTTTCCCCAAAAGTGTCCTGAGTGGCAACAAATTCCTGAGGTGCCGGAGCATTAGCGCTTAATGTTCGGGCCACGCTTTCTCCCAATCCACCTAGGAAATTATGCTCTTCGGCAGTTACCACGCAACCGGTTTTTTTAACCGACGCCAGGATGGCTGCTTCATCAAGGGGTTTTATAGTATGAATGTCTATTACTTCAGCACTAATTCCTTGTTCTTCCAGCTGTTCTGCGGCTTTAAGGGCTTCCCAAACCAAATGTCCGGTTGCAATAATGGTTACATCGGTTCCTTCGGTAAGTTGTACCGCTTTTCCTATCTCGAACTTTTGATCTTCAGCAGTAAAATTGGCAACTTTTGGTCTTCCGAAGCGGAGATAAACAGGGCCTTCATAATCTGCAATGGCTATTGTTGCCGCTTTTGTCTGGTTATAGTCGCAGGTGTTTATCACCGTCATTCCGGGTAACATCTTCATCAATCCAAGATCTTCAAGTATTTGGTGAGTTGCACCGTCTTCTCCCAAAGTGAGTCCGGCGTGTGATGCACAAATTTTTACATTTTTGTTGGAGTACGCCACGCTTTGTCGAATCTGGTCATAAACTCTCCCGGTAGAAAAGTTGGCAAAAGTACCGGTAAAAGGAATTTTTCCACCTATGGTCATTCCTGCAGCCATTCCAATCATATTGGCTTCGGCGATTCCCACCTGGAAAAATCTTTCGGGATTATTTTCTTTGAATTCTCCCATTTTTAAGGAACCTGTAAGATCTGCACACAGGGCCACTACGTTTGGGTTCGTTTTTCCAAGTTCTGCTAATCCTGCTCCAAAGCCGGATCGGGTATCTTTATTTCCCGAATTTGTATACTTTTTCATAAGCTTCCCTGCCTCGAAAAAAGGCATTTTTGGGTTGGTTTAAGGGGTTGTTTATTTTTCAATTTTGCTTTTCTGTGAATACCTGCGGAAGATTAAAAATCTCCCAGAGTTTCAGGATTTTGAGAAAGTGCTTCGGCAAGTTGCTCATCGTTAGGAGCTACTCCGTGCCATTTATGGCTTCCCATCATAAAATCTACGCCATGACCCATTTCGGTATGCATTAAAATACACACTGGTTTTCCTTTTCCGGTAAAGGTTTTAGCTTTCTTTAAGACTTCAATTACTTTCTCAAGATTATTTCCTTCTTTGTTTTCCAGAACTTCCCAACCAAAAGCTTCAAATTTTGCCTTTAAATTGCCCATTGGAAGAACACTTTCTGTAGAACCGTCGATTTGCTGCCCGTTAAGATCTACGGTGCTTATAATATTATCTACTTTGTTTCCTGCAGCGTACATAATGGCTTCCCAATTCTGACCTTCCTGAAGTTCCCCGTCCCCGTGAAGGGTGTAAATAATATGTGGGTCGTTATTCAATTTTTTAGCCTGTGCCGCACCAAGCGCAACAGACATTCCCTGTCCCAAAGATCCGGATGCAATTCGTATTCCTGGTAAACCTTCGTGAGTAGTGGGATGGCCTTGCAAACGGCTGTCTATTAATCGGAAAGACTTCAGTTCTTCTACGGGAAAAAACCCGCTTCTGGCGAGTACACTGTAAAAAACAGGAGAAATATGACCGTTGGAGAGAAAGAAAAGATCTTCTCCTATTCCATCCATGGTAAAATTACTGTTGTAATCCATCACTTCCTGGTAGAGGGCCGTAAAGAATTCGGCACAGCCCAACGATCCTCCCGGATGTCCGGAGTTTACTTTATGCACCTGCCGCACAATATCTCTTCGTACCTGGGTAACAAAATCTTCTAACTTTTTAATGTCTGGCATTGTTATGTTGTTGGTTTAGAATATGGCAAAAATAAGTTTTTATAAAAGGATGGCAAAGCTTCAAAAAGTCAATTATCAACCATTTACCAGAAGTAACTAACAATTTTTAAAAATGCCTTCCTTTTAATTGAGGTTTACTTAAGTATCTTTGCACCGATTTAAAATGAAATATGGAATTTGAGCTTTTAACCACCGATCCCGAAAGCAGGGCCAGGGCAGGAAAAATAAAAACCGATCACGGAATAATTGAAACTCCCATTTTTATGCCTGTGGGAACCGTGGGTACGGTGAAGGGAATACATCAGCGGGAATTAAAAGAAGATATTAATCCGGATATTATTCTTGGTAATACCTATCATTTATATTTAAGGCCTCAGACTTCAATTTTAGAAAAAGCCGGCGGACTGCACAAATTCATGAACTGGGACCGAAATATCCTTACCGATAGTGGTGGCTACCAGGTTTATTCGCTTTCCGACAGACGAAAAATCAAAGAAGATGGGGTGAAATTTAAGTCTCATATAGATGGTTCTTACCATACTTTTACTCCGGAAAATGTGATGGAAATCCAGCGGAGTATAGGGGCCGATATTATTATGGCTTTTGATGAGTGTACTCCTTATCCCTGTGATTATAAATATGCCAAAAGATCTATGCACATGACGCACAGGTGGTTGGACAGATGTATTGCTCATCTTGAAAAAGCGCCCGCTAAATATGGATATTCACAGGCTTTTTTTCCTATTGTTCAGGGGAGTACTTACAAAGATTTAAGAAAACAATCGGCAGAATACATAGCATCTGCGGGGGCAGAAGGAAATGCTATCGGTGGACTTTCGGTGGGGGAACCTGCCGAAGAAATGTATGAAATGACAGAGATTGTAACCGAAATTCTTCCGCAGGAAAAACCAAGGTATTTAATGGGCGTGGGCACTCCAATAAACATTCTGGAGAACATAGCCCTGGGAATCGATATGTTTGATTGTGTGATGCCTACCAGAAATGCCCGGAATGGGATGCTTTTTACGGCGCATGGCACCATCAATATCAAAAATAAAAAATGGCAGGACGATTTTTCGCCAATAGACGAAATGGCCATCACCTGGGTAGATACAGATTATTCAAAAGCCTATTTACGCCACCTGTTTACCGTGAACGAACTCCTTGGAAAACAGATCGCCACTATTCACAATCTTGGATTTTATATGTGGTTGGTTCGTGAAGCCAGAAAACATATCTTAGCCGGGGATTTTCTTTCGTGGAAAAATTCCATGGTAAAACAAATGGATAAGCGCCTTTAACTTTGAAGATTTTAGACTGGTACATATTAAAGAGATACCTGGGAACTTTTTCCCTGATGCTATTGCTTTTTATACCGATTGGTATTACCGTGAACCTGGCAGAAAAAATTGGAAAAATTCTGGAAAATCAGGTGCCCTTTAATGAAGTGGTGAATTACTATATAGATTTTACCATTTATTTTGCGAATCTTCTTTTTCCTCTTTTTCTTTTCTTATCGGTTATTTGGTTCACTTCAAAACTGGCCAGCAATACTGAAATTGTAGCTTTTTTAAGCAGTGGTGTTTCTTACATGCGTTTTCTGCGCCCTTACTTAATGGGAGCAACCATTGTTTGTATTGGAGCTTTAATTATGGGTATGTACCTCGCTCCGCAGGCGAGCAAGGGATTTAATGAATTTCAGTTTAAATATCTGAAAAAAGGTGATGACATCCAGGAAACCAACGATGTTTACCGGCAGATCAACGCCAATGAATATATCTATGCCAGTAATTTCCAGCCCAAATCGCACTCGGCGCACGATTTTACTTTGGAACATTTTGAAGGCGATAAAATGAAATTCAAAATAAGTGCATCCCGCCTGGAATTCAACCAAAAGGACAGCACCTATACTCTTTTGAATTACGACAAGAGAATAATTGGTGAAAACGGAGATGAAATTTTTCACGAACGACGGCTGGATACGATTCTTCCTTTTGAATTCGATCAGTTAACCCCCGTTCGTTATATGGCAGAAACCTTGAATTATAACGAATTGAATAAATTTATTGCCCAGGAAAAGCGAAGAGGATCTTCCAATATGAACCGGTATCTGGTAGTGGCTTACAAACGTTGGAGTTTACCGGTTTCAGCTTTTATCCTGACCATCATTGCAGTGGCGGTTTCTTCAGTAAAAAGAAGGGGAGGAATGGGCGTTTCGCTGGCATTGGGAATTTCTCTCGCGTTTATTTTTATCTTTTTCGACAAGGTTTTTGGTACCATAGCAGAGCAATCTACTTTTTCGCCACTTATCGCCGTGTGGTTTCCCAACATTACCTTTGGTATTTTAGCCATTTACCTTCTATATAATGCAAGACGCTAAACTCAGGAATTATCTCCATTTACATTTCATTGTATTTATATGGGGATTCACCGCGGTGCTTGGCGCACTTATTTCCCTGGATGCGATTCCATTGGTGTGGTACAGGATGTTGCTCGCGAGCGGCTTTATTTTTCTGTATATAAAATGGAAAAGAAAGAACATAAAAGTTGCTCCGGCAAAGCTGCTGCTTTTGGTGGTAGCAGGACTTGTAATAGCCCTGCATTGGCTCACCTTTTTTGGCGCTATTAAGGCAGCGAATGTTTCACTTACTTTAGCATTATTATCTACCGGTGCATTTTTTACTTCTATTCTGGAACCGCTGATTTATAAAAGGAAATTTGTAGGTTACGAAATCCTCTTCGGAATAATTGTAATGTTTGGGTTGTATATCATCTTTCGATTTGAAACACAACATATTATGGGTATTGTGCTAGGGCTTATTTCAGCGATTTTATCGGCTGTTTTTACTTTGATGAATGGGAAATTGATAAAAACCACGGCTCCTTCAGTAATTTCTTTCTACGAATTGTTCACCGGAGTTGTTGCCATAAGTATCTATTTATTGGTAAAGACTGGAGTTACTCATGGTTCCGAAGGGTTTAATGCCCAATTTTTTAAGCTTTCGTCTTCAGACTGGGGATATTTATTGCTCCTGGCTTCCATATGTACAGGTTATGCCTTTATTGCTGCGGTTTCTGTAATGAAACATTTAAGCCCGTACACAGTAATGCTCACTACTAACCTCGAGCCGGTGTATGGAATATTTCTTGCTTTTCTGGTCTTTGGAAGTGAGGAAAAGATGAACATTCACTTCTATTATGGCGCGGGCATTATTTTCGTTACCATTATTTTAAACGGCTATTTTAAAACCCGCCGAAAAATTAAAAAGGTTTCTTAAGAAGCCTTCCTCTTAAAGTTTATTATATTTGTAGGATAAAAAATTTACTACTTCATATGGAATATTTAGACTTCGAATTACCCATTAAAGAGTTAGAAGAACAATACGAAAAGGCTTGTAAGATAGGAACCGATAGCGAAGTAGACGTGACTGCAACCTGCAAGCAAATAGAGAAAAAGCTGGAGGAGACGAAAAAAGAAATATATAAAAACCTTACGGCCTGGCAAAGGGTTCAGCTTTCCAGACATCCCAACAGACCTTACACCTTAGATTATATAAAAGCCATTTGTGGTGACACTTTTCTCGAGCTTCATGGAGACAGAACCGTGGCAGACGACAAGGCAATGATAGGCGGTTTAGGAAAAGTTGGAGAGCAGAGTTTTATGTTCATAGGTCAGCAAAAAGGCTATAATACCAAAACCCGGCAGTATCGAAACTTTGGGATGGCAAATCCTGAAGGATATCGTAAAGCACTGCGGCTAATGAAATCTGCCGAAAAATTCGGTGTTCCAGTAGTAACTTTTGTGGATACGCCGGGAGCTTTTCCGGGTTTAGAAGCAGAAGAAAGAGGTCAGGGCGAGGCAATTGCCAGAAATATTTTGGAAATGACTCGCTTAAAAGTTCCTATTATTGTGGTTATTATTGGGGAAGGAGCTAGTGGCGGAGCACTGGGAATAGGAGTAGGAGATAAGGTCATGATGTTGGAAAACACCTGGTACTCGGTAATCTCTCCGGAATCCTGCTCTTCTATTCTGTGGAGAAGCTGGGAATATAAAGAAACTGCTGCAGATGCCCTCAAGCTGACCGCCAAAGACATGAAAAAGCAGAAACTGATAGATGAAATTATTAAAGAACCTCTGGGGGGAGCACATTCCAATAGGGAGGAAACTTTTGAAAGCGTGAAATCTGCGATTTTATCGTCTTATGATGAATTTAAAAACTTATCACCATCTGAGTTGGTAAATAAAAGAATGGAAAAATATTTCCAGATGGGAGTATTTAAATCTTAATTCTTTACTCTTAACGGCTTTGTAAAATCCGAAGTAATCCTCTTCGGATTTTTTTCGCCTTATTAACAATATATTTTAGTTTTCAACACCTCAATTGTTTATAATAGGTTAACTAAGGAAATTGATTTGCCTTAAGTTTATCTTAACATTTTTTTTACATTCGTTATATGGAAAAAGTTACCACCCCTCAGGCTATAAAATTTAGTTCTACCAATGTAATAAATCTCGAAAAAGGGAAAATTCCACCACAAGCTGTTGATTTAGAAGAGGTTGTGTTAGGGGCTATGATGATTGATAAAAAAGGGGTCGATGAAATTATAGATATTCTCCATCCCGATGTTTTTTATAAAGCAGCCCATCAGTACATTTTTGAAGCCATTTATAAGCTTTTCGAAAACACCGAGGCGATCGACTTATTAACTGTTTCCAATCAGTTGCGAAAGGACGGGAAATTAGATAAAATAGGAGGGGAATATTATCTTATTCAATTAACACAAAAAGTGTCTTCTTCGGCGCATATTGAATTTCATGCGCGTATCATTCTTCAAAAATATATTCAGAGAAGTCTAATTAAAATTTCCAATGAAATCATTGAAGATTCTTACGATGAATCTACAGATGTTTTTGATCTTTTGGATACCGCAGAGTCCAAATTATATGAAGTTACCCAGGGAAATATTAAAAGATCTTCAGAAACAGCGCATAGTCTGGTGATCCAGGCCAAGAATAGGATTCAGGAAATATCAAATAAAGAAGGATTAAGTGGAGTTCCCTCTGGTTTCGACAGGCTCGATAAACTCACCTCCGGTTGGCAACCCAGTGATTTAATTATCATTGCAGCACGTCCCGGGATGGGTAAAACCGCTTTAACCTTGTCGATGGCAAGAAATATCTCCGTGGGGCAAAATATTCCTGTCGCCTTTTTCTCTCTTGAAATGTCTGCTGTACAGTTGATAACGCGTCTTATTTCTTCTGAGACTGGATTGCCTTCAGAAAAGTTAAGAACAGGGAATCTGGAAACTCACGAGTGGGAACAACTGAACGTAAAAGTGAAAGATCTTGAAAAAGCACCACTTTTTATAGATGATACCCCATCCTTATCAATTTTCGATTTACGTGCAAAGGCCCGAAGATTATCTTCGCAACATGGCATCAAACTAATAGTGGTCGATTATTTGCAACTCATGACGGCCGGAAGTTCTGCCAAAGGAGGAAACAGGGAGCAGGAGATTTCTACCATTTCTCGTAACCTAAAGGCCCTGGCGAAGGAACTGGATATCCCGGTAATCGCCCTTTCGCAATTATCACGGGCCGTAGAAACCCGTGGAGGAAGCAAGCGTCCATTGTTGAGTGACCTTCGGGAATCTGGAGCGATCGAACAGGATGCTGATATTGTTTCTTTTATTTATCGTCCGGAATATTATAAGATCGATGAGTGGGATGACGAGGAAAGAAGTCCTACAGCAGGCCAGGGAGAATTTATCGTGGCCAAACACCGTAATGGAGGGTTGGAAAGTATTCGTCTGAAATTTATCGGACATTTGGGTAAATTCGATAATCTTGAAGATTTTGATTCGCCTTTCGAATTTCATTCTAAAATGAATGACGCCGCCAACGACGATACTTTTAGG